>DUAA01000096.1 GCA_012961055.1 Nitrospinaceae bacterium | reverse complement strand
AAACGACTTCTTATACTTCAGTTTTGTTACGTTGACGTCCTTGGACTATAGCGATTTGTTACCATTGAGCGAAACCGCCAAAACCCTAGCTTTTGTAGAAGCTATTTTCGGTCAGTTCTATATTGCGACGCTGGTGGTAGGATTGGTTGCCGCTAATATCTCAAGCCGTGCCAAAATCAAAGTCTGAATGGGAATTATCTCTTCATCAATACTTTTTATTTGGACCGTATGCGATGGGAAAAACTGGGTGATAGGCCGATTTTCCGCGCAAGAAGATTGATATGAGCCCGCTGTTGTAGTTCGTTAAAACTGACACTTTGATCTAGCCGACCTGATTCATAGAGATACTCGGGTAAATAACCACTAACCAGAATTTTCCAGGAAAACGGTAAATGGTTCGGGTTCACCCGAGAATGAAGCCAAATGACATTGGTACAATTCGCAAGCAAAGTATCATAAAAACCCGGTGTTTCACGCAATTCATTAATTTTTTTCATGTAATCAAGAAAAAAAGGTTTCAGGCTTTCCTTAGGGGGATTCAAATGATAAAGATAAACGTCTTCCGGAGGATCGTTACGGAAATGGGTACGAAGACCAATGAGATCGCGTTCATCAGCAACAACGTATATCAATTCAAACTGGCGAAAAAAACCTTTGATGGAAGAATAATCCTCATTCAATTCCTTGCGTGCCTCAATCGAAACAGCCAGATAATCCTCTCCCCCGAAATGAAAGCTGACAATAGTATGGGCAATGGTAGGCCCCATCCAGTAAACCGCGAAAAGGTCTACGCCTTCAAGCTTTGTTAGATCATAGGTTTTATCGTAATAGGACCGGCGATAATCAAATTCGCTGCGATACTCGAAATTACGGATATTATGCACTGTCACATAATTACCATCGAAAGTTGCATAGGAAAGTTCAGCGACATCAGGCTGCCATTTTCGATCATTCGAAGGCTGAATGCTCAGCCACCAAATCATAACTCCGGCAAACAGGATTAAATGACCGAGCATCAATCGATATAG
>DUAA01000095.1 GCA_012961055.1 Nitrospinaceae bacterium | reverse complement strand
ATGCCTTCCACAAACGGAAACATTCTGAGCCGATTTTATTTGCTCTCAAACTTACGGTTTTATCCGGACCTTTAACCTTCCAAGAACCAGTTTTACCACCTGCTCCACATTCAAGAACTGAATTGGCATCAATGCCATTGCCAAGAGATTTACTCATTTTTCGGCCCCAAGGGTCCATCCCCAAACCATCTATCCAAACGTGCTTAAAACCTGGCTTGTTGAGTAGTAATGTTGATTTTAATAAGGTATAGTACAGCCATGTTCGTACGATTTCCTTTCCTTGTGGTCGTAGGGCCGTTGGAAATGCCTTATCGAAGATTTCGGGATGATTAAGATATCCACTGACGAATAGATTAGAGTTGGAAGAATCCATCCATGTATCGAATACTTTTTCTTCCCCGCTAATCTTGCCAATATTATGTTGCAAGTCTTCAAATGAACCTAAATCTTCACGGGTTTCTCTATCTAATACTCTACTGCCACTTGGTGGAGAATCTTTCCAAGGTTGGACATATGTTCCACTTGGAGGGACAATTACCTTAGTTTCATCTTCTGAATACCAAATTGGTATTTCAGTATGGTACCATCTTCGGCGCGAGATTGGCCAGTCAATACTGATATTATCCATCCAATCAATCAAAAACTGCTTATTTCTGGCAGGATGAAATTCAATTTCTTCAATATGTTCTTTCATCTTATCCTGAATATGGGTTTGACGAACATACCATTCCTTTAGTAGAATTATTTCAACAGGGTTCTTACCTCTCTCGGAAACAGGTATTTCTTGGTCACGCTCTACAATTTCATGGATTTTTCCATTTTCTTCTAAGTATTCGGTAACTGCTTTGCGAGCCTCCATAACCTTACTACCAGCCCAAGGACCAGCAATATCGGTCATACATCCATCTAAATCAATTGCTCTAAACGGAGTTAATCCCATTTCTCTAAACACAGCAACATCGTTTTGATCACCAAATGAACATACCATCAGTACACCAGTTCCGAAGTCAGATTTCACCGAGGCATGGGT
>DUAA01000094.1 GCA_012961055.1 Nitrospinaceae bacterium | reverse complement strand
GGCGTTACAACCATTCCTATGACATAAGGCGTTTCATTCCAAACGCCATCATTGTTGCTGGCTTTAAACTGAAATGTATATTCCCCGTCATCTAGACCTTGAAAGGCCACCGATCGGTCGTTTCCATTTTGGACCCAATTGTTTAGATAGTTATCCAAGGTGTATTGATATTGATTTTTAGCGGTTTTGTTATAGGTCAGGCCAACAAAATTGATACTCAAGGTTTGAATCTCATGGTTTACTTTGAATTGGTCGCCTCTAAAATCAACCGGAGACCTGTTCCCGTCATAGTCTATTGCTTCTACTGAAGAAATAGCCAGCTTTGGCGCTTCCTGGTTAATAACGATTGCTTTTGGGTCAAAGGTTGTTAACCCAGAAACGCTACCAAAGGAAAGATTCCCATTCGTGTGAATGGCCACTGACCCTTGGTTGAAAATATCCGCCGGTAAGCCATCAGAAATTTCAAAAGATTGTATGTTTTTATTTTTTTGAAGCTTTGAAATGCCGCGTCGAGTTCCCATCCAAATCGCACCATCTTTGTCAGATATAATTGAAAGAACTGTGTTGCTCGGCAATCCATTATGAACCGACCAGTGGTCAAAGTTGTCTTCGTTTTTATTGTATCGGTAAAGCCCTTCCCCTGCGGTCCCAATCCAAACAGCTCCATCGCTAGACCCATGTAGTGTTTTTACTCCAAACGATGAGAAGCTTTTATCGTCATTTTCGTCTAGAATATAATGGGCAACCTGTTTCATGGTTTTACCATTGATTCTAAATAGCCCGTTGGTTTCCGTTCCAACCCATAGCTCATCGTTATTATTGTGGTCTAAAAATGCCGTCGCATTAAGTAAAAATTCGTTTTCTGGATTCAGGTCATGTCGATAAACAGAGAACTTATATTCGTTTTGTTGCTGTTTTGTCTTGGCAATCCCCTCTCGCGTGGAAAGCCATACGACATCGCCTTTTTGATATATTGTGTTGATTTTTCCAGCAAGGCTAAGATCTGCCCCATACTGTTCATCTTCTATTTGATT
>DUAA01000093.1:20298-34574 GCA_012961055.1 Nitrospinaceae bacterium | reverse complement strand
ATCATGTCCATTGATTTTGATGATATTGCGAAAGCTTTGGACTGTCAACTGATTGAGGGGCAAAAAAAAACCGGCTCCCATTAGAAAGAGAGCCGGCCTATTTTTCAGCTTAAATGAAGAAGTGGAATTACATCATTCCGGGCATACCACCCATACCACCCATACCACCCATACCACCCATACCGCCACCGCCACCAGCAGGTCCATGACCGTGATCGTCATTTTCTTCAGGTAGATCGGTGATCATTGCTTCTGTGGTTAGGAGTAAGGCAGAGATGCTTGCAGCATTTTGCAATGCGGTGCGTGCTACCTTGGCAGGATCAATAATTCCTGCTTTGATCATGTCGGTGTACTTGCCGGTTTTAGCATCGTAACCTTCATTACCTTTCAAGGTTTTCACTTTCTCGCAAATCACAGTGCCTTCTTCACCTGCGTTATTAGCAAGCTGGCGTAGAGGCTCTTCCAAAGCGCGGCGGATGATTTTCACACCTATTAGAAAATCATGCTCGCCTTTGATTTTATCAAGTACATGCAGACTGCGGATGAAAGCCACTCCGCCACCAGGGATAACGCCCTCTTCAACTGCGGCACGAGTAGCATGCAAAGCATCTTCAACGCGGGCTTTTTTCTCTTTCATTTCCGTTTCAGTTGCAGCACCCACTTTGACGATGGCTACGCCACCCACCAGTTTGGCCAGACGTTCTTGCAGTTTTTCGCGGTCATAATCGGAAGAAGTTTCTTCGACCTGATTACGAATCTGTTTTACCCGACCCTGGATGTCGGAAGCTTTTCCTTTACCATCAACGATGATAGTGTTTTCTTTGTCAATGGTGATACGTTTTGCGCGGCCCAAGTCACTCAGGTCTACACTTTCAAGAGATACACCAATATCTTCGGTGATCACTTTTCCGCCGGTCAATATTGCAATATCATTGAGCATATCTTTTCTGCGATCGCCGAAACCCGGAGCCTTAACAGCAGAGACATTCAGGGTGCCACGAAGTTTGTTAACCACGAGAGTAGCTAAAGCTTCGCCTTCGATATCTTCAGCAAGAATGAGAAGAGGTTTACCACCTTTCGCAACTTTTTCGAGTAATGGTAGAAGGTCTTTCATGTTGCTGATTTTTTTCTCATGCAATAAAATGTAGCAATCTTCCAGAACCGATTCCATACGCTCTGAATCAGTTACGAAGTAAGGGGAAAGATAACCACGATCAAACTGCATTCCCTCTACGATTTCCAGAGACGTGTCCATGCTTTTTGCTTCTTCAACAGTGATAACACCGTCTTTTCCAACTTTGTCCATTGCTTCGGAAATTATTTTTCCGATAGCTTTATCCTGATTAGCAGAAATGGTTCCAACCTGGGCAATTTCCTTTTTATCTCTAGTAGGTTTTGCCATCTTTTGAATTTCAGGAATGATTGCTGCGACTGCTGCTTCAATGCCCCGTTTGATATCCATAGGATTAGAACCAGCGGTGACGTTTTTGATGCCTTCGCGAAAGATAGCTTGAGCCAGAACGGTCGCTGTGGTTGTACCATCACCGGCGTTATCGCTGGTTTTACTGGCAACTTCGTTGACCATCTGTGCGCCCATGTTTTCGAACGGACATTTCAACTCAATTTCTTTAGCTACCGTAACACCATCTTTGGTGATGGTAGGGGAACCAAACTTTTTGTCGATAACCACATTGCGTCCTTTAGGGCCCAAGGTGATTTTTACGGTATCTGCCAGTTGGTTAACTCCGGACAGAATTTTATGTCTAGCAGTTTCATCATATACAATTTGTTTAGCCATAAAGGTGATTCTCCTTATCTCTTAAGAGATGTGAATAATTTTTTCATTAAATAATTTTGATGAAGATTAACCTACGATTGCCAGAACATCGTCTTCACGCATCAGTAGGTAATCTTGTCCGTCAAATTTGACTTCGGTGCCGCCGTATTTGCTATATAGAACTTTATCACCCACTTTTACTTCCAGTTTAACGAGCTTTCCGTCATCACCAGTTTTGCCCTTGCCTACAGCTTTTATTCTTCCTTCAATGGGTTTTTCTTTGGCCGAATCAGGAATAATGATTCCCCCTTTTCGGACTTCTTTCTCTAAAATAGGCTGAACTAGGATACGGTCATGCAGTGGTTGGATTTTCATATAGACTCCTTGAAAAAATGTTATACTCAGATTAAAATTTGAAAGAAAAAACGCAATTTAGCGTGTATTTGCTCGCAAAAATATATAACTCATTGAAACTAATGGTCTTGGTCTCTTGGTCGTGGAAAGCACCTTATTTTTTAGCACTCGTTAGGTATAAGTGCTGATTATATATGTAATCCCAAATACAAATAGCAAGGTCTTCCAAAAAAATAATCTGTATAATCACCCTAAAGTATGAAAAATATAGCAAAAAATGAAATCCTAGAGATAGAAACATTTCCAAATCTGTTTCCGGGACGAGATTACACCATTGAAATGGAGTGCCCGGAATTCACTTGTTTGTGCCCAAAAACCGGGCAACCGGACTTTGCCACCCTGTATATCAGTTATGTTCCGGAAAAATTGTGTATAGAATTGAAATCATTAAAGCTTTACCTGGTATCGTACCGGAATGAAGGGGGATTTCATGAAGAGCTGACCAATATTATTTTGAATGACCTTGTATCCGCCTGCCTGCCAAGAAGGATGACCATTGTGGCTGATTTTAATGTCCGCGGAGGGATTCACACTACGGTTACGGTGGAACATCTGGCAAAGGCAGAATAATCTGCAAATAAAAAGAGTAAATAGGTTTTGTCGATCAAGGTGGTCCAGATTTTCTGACTAATGCAAGAATTCTGTTTTTGATAAGGTATTTGTGGGCGAGCCGATAGAAAGAATGGGGGAATGTCATTCCTGTAGTGAGTGTTGCCAAACAGTCAATATGACCGTTGTCCGTGACATCACTATTCAGCAACATGGCAGCCTGAAAGAGTTGGAACTTTATTTGTCCTATCGGGGAATCCGAGTCGTTGGCTCAGACGAAGAGGAAAACCGGCTTTATTACTCTATGGCGGTGCCATGTAGTGAGTTGACAAAGGACAACCGGTGCCGGGTTCATGATAGCCCCAATAAACCTCTTATTTGTCTTCGTTTTCCTACTACCAAGCAGGATATTGAGGAAATCCCAGACTGTGGTTACAATTTCCAATCCACTAGGCGTGGGGCCAACTGGTAATGACCTTTTCTGGGGAGAGGTTAATTGTCTCGGCATGCTTGAGTTGACGACCAACAAAGGGTTAAGATAACCTCTGTTATAATTGTTATTTTAAGTGATTTATGGAGCAACGATTTATTGACCATGGCAATCGGACTATTTCCGATGTTCGTACGGGGCTGATGTGGCAAGAGAGTTATGCCTATGTGGAAACGGGAAATAATATCAGTTGGTATGATGCCCAGGATTACATTAGTAAGCTGAATCAAGATAGATTTGGGAGTCATAGTGATTGGCGCCTTCCCGGTCGGCTTGAAATTCAGAGCTTGTATGAAATCTCCAAGCCTTTTCAATCTCGAGGCAGAACATTCATCCTTCATATTGATCCTATTTTTGAGTTTAGTTATGGGTGTTGTTTCTGGACCAGTAAAACTCGGCTATCTGGCGCATTGGGATTTGAATTTGACATGGGAGATATTCACTGGTACCCGAAGGGAAGCTTGAATGGAACGGTTCGAGCTGTGCGAAATAATTGGACACCCCGCCTATTGATTGACCTGAGTTGGGCGGAAGAAACCGCTGGCTCCGGGTAGTAATCTCAGAAGTGGGTTTTATTTCCCTGTCACATTTTTTTAAATAACATTTTATTAGGTTACTCCATCTGCTTACGGTGGGGTTTGTCATTATGGATCAAGAAAGTTTTAAAGTTGAGAAAGCCAAGGCCCGAAAGCTCCGCCAGTCACAGTGGTGGAAAACAAAAATTCATGCGGGTGCGTGTCACTATTGTGGTGGTCGATATACCGCTGAAGAATTGACTATGGACCATATTGTTCCTATTTCCCGAGGTGGGAAAAGTAAGCGCGGGAATTTGGTGCCTGCATGTAAGAAATGCAATGTGAATAAAAAGTATTACACCCCAGCAGAGATCATCCTTCGTGAAAAGCTAGGTCAGGATATCCAGTTTTAACTCTCCAAAACTACCAAGGTTTAAATTAATTCATGCAGATTTTATTCGATACGGGCTGTTTAGTTCAGGCACTGGAGGATCTCCAAAATTCAGCCGTGTTGAACTTGTGTCGTCAGGAAACTTGTAAGGGTTGGGTTGCATCCACATCTGTGCCTGCCATTTTGGAGAATGCGAAAAACCGAGATGTTCAGTCTCTTTTGCGCGTTTTGGCTGTCATGACTCCCACGGCTCATGATATCGATATTGCTCTGGAAGCTGAAAAACCATTTGAAGTAGAGTTGCTGGCTCGTTTGGTGGATACAAGTGGATTAGATGCAGTGGTCACACTCACTCCTGAAAAATTTTCCGGCTTGCCGGTTCAGATTCTAGCTCCCGGGGAGTTACAGAAAAAACTGGATGCCCCTCCTGCGCCAGTCAAAGAAGTTCGTTTGTTGGATATCACTGCTTCGTACCACGAGATTTTGAATGCAGTGGAAAAGGAGACGGCAGAAACGATTCGATCGGGATATTTTATTCTGGGTCCAAAAGTTGCGGAGATGGAAGAGAGGATAGCTTCTTATTGCCAGGCCAAATATGCTGTTGGAGTTTCATCCGGAACCGATGCATTACTGATTGCACTTATGGCGTCAGGGGTCGGACCTGGTGATGAGGTGATCACCTCTCCGTATACATTTTTTGCGACTGCGGGTTCTATTATACGGGTTGGTGCCAAACCGGTTTTTGCAGATATTAATGATATTACTTTTAACATTAAACCTGAACATATTGAACGTTGTATTACCTCGAAGACCAAAGCCATAATTCCGGTGCACCTGTATGGACAATGTGCAGATATGGACCCTATCCTGCAACTAGCTGAGGAGCATGGCTTGCGGGTGATTGAAGATGCTGCACAGGCGATTGGCTCTGAGTACAAGGGAAGACCCGCAGGCTCGATGGGAGATTTGGGCTGTTTCTCGTTTTTCCCAGCGAAAAACCTGGGCAGTTTTGGTGATGGAGGGATGGTGACCACCAATTCCGAGGAACTTTACGATCAATTAAAGGTTCTCAGAGTGCATGGCTCGGAACCAAAGTATTACCATAAAGTAATAGGAGGAAATTTTCGCCTGGATGCGCTACAGGCGGGTGTGGTGAGTGCAAAGCTGAATTTTCTTGAAGGTTGGACTGAGAAAAGAAGGGGAAATGCAGAAACGTATAATCAACTTTTTAAAGATTCAGCAATGACCCCATTTGTCCAACTGCCTCCTGAAGTATTTCCCCGTCACGTTTATAACCAATATGTCATCTGTGCAGGAAATCGCAGGGATGAACTTAGAACTTTTCTCAACGAAAACAAAATTGGGTGCGAAATTTATTATCCCGTTCCGTTACATATTCAAGAATGTTTCAAGCCCTTAGGTTACAAATTGGGTGACTTCCCTGCGGCAGAAAAAGCCGCCAGAGAGACCCTGGCGCTTCCGATATCTCATGAGATAAGCAAAAGCCAGATGGAATATGTTGTCAACATGATCCATCAATTTTTTCTGGGAGAGTAAATCTGATACGGGTCAAAAATAAAAGGGTTTTTCTTCGTCTTTGACTTTCTCTTTAGGAATATGAATCTGGCTTTCGCATATCATGATGATATGGAAGCCCAATTTTGTTTTGATGGGTTTGGGTATCTTGAACTTATCCGTTTTCATTATGATATCGATCAACTCCTGATTCATGGTTTCCGAAGCTGTATTGATTTCCTTGTGAACCCAACCTAATGAGCCACCTAACGCCTTACTCACGCAGACACTATATTTTTTCGCGAAACGGGTGAAGAATTTTTCAACCTTTTCCCAGTCATGATATGGCTTGTCCGGATCATCGACTTCCATTTGAGCCAGGTCCTTCTGGTAATCGACAATAGTTTCCCATATCATTTTGGAAGACTCTAAAGAAGTCATGCGAATGTTTCTCACACGATGTTCCATAGGTTTGTCGGTAGTGAAGGTCTTTTTTTTCGCGACAAAAGCTTTTTTGATTTTAGGTTTGGGTTTGATAGGGGCTATAGGACCATCCGCTGCAGGCTTGGGTTCTTTCGCCGTTTTATCCCGTTCGTAGATGGTTTTTTCGGCTTCTTTTGGTTGTTCATTCTCAGACATGATAGTTTTATACTAGTAGTTTAGAAAATAGGTTTATACTTAAAGTTTAATTTGAACAGACTTATTTATCAAGATATATAAGTTCAAGATAATCCAGAACAGCTCCTTGAGCATTGCTCCCTATGATTTCGTGCGCGGATTCTTTGACTTCGGGCAGGGCATTCTCTACCGCAATGGCGCGACCTGCGATTCGAAACATGCCCAAATCATTTAAATAATCTCCGAATACAACGATGCGTTCGAGAGGAACCTTCAATTTTTTAGCAAGCACTTCTATCATATTTTCCTTACTAGCTTCTTGGTGGAAGGATTGGAGCCAATAATAGCCCTTCATCGATACGTCTTCAGCAAAATATAAGTTGAGACGGTCGAAGTAGTTCTCCTGAAGGGCTGTGTAGATGGGTTCAAGGCGATCATGAGTGTCGATCAATAAAAAGCCTGATATTTTTTCATCATCTTGAAAATCAAAGCGTTTGACTTTACGGAGTCTATCATCACCTTTTAGGCTATTAATGTAGGCCTTGGAACCGGGATTGGTGGTATTCCGATAATAGAGTTTATGTTTGCGCCCAAATGTATAGATGAATGGATCCATGCTGCAAGGCGAAACCAGTTTGAGCATGGTTTCCACAACTGTCCTATCAATAAAATTGGAATACTCCAGAATTTGACCACTATTAAAATCGGTAAGATATACACCATTGAATAAAATGACGGGTAAGTTCAGGTCCAATCCATCTAAGATTGGATATGCAGAGTCATAGTTTCGGGCTGTTGCGATGGTGAACAGCAATCCCATGTTGATCAGTCTGTTCAGACGCTCCTTATAATCTTGAGGGAAGGAACCATCGGATAATAGTAGGGTGCCATCTAGGTCTGAAATATATAAAAGTTCATTTTCCATAATTGGTTTTATTGTATAAAGTTCAGGTCAATAGGTGTTCGGCTGGGGCGTGGAAAGTGAAGGAATGTTATGATGATAGCAGGTTTGTAAGGAATCATTTGGTAAGTATACTAAAAGGTAAGTATCAACCTAATTAATTTGTATAAAAGGGTTTTTGTTTATGAAAGGTAAAGTTTTCGTTGGGTACTTACAGTCTTTAGCGTTGGGTATATTTTTTGTTTTTAGTTTTTATTCCAATGCTGAAGCCTTTGATTTTACTGATTGGGATGGTCTAGTCATAAAATATGTTACTCCAAGAGAACTGGACGGGATATCGTTTCATGCATTCGATTATGAGAGATTGAAAGCGGATCCCGTTTTTTCAAATTTGGTTTCTAGACTAAACTCTTTTCCTCTGGATAACCTGCAGTCCCGTGACGCCAAACTGACCTTCTGGATCAACGTTTATAATATTCTTGCAGTAAAAATGATCGCCGATAATTTTCCCATAGAAAGTATCAAAGATGTGGGAAACTTTTTTAGTCCAGTTTGGAAACGTCCAGCAGGTAAGGTAGCAGGAAAGGAACGGACTCTCAATGGCATTGAGCATGAAATTCTCAGAAAAATGGATGAACCTCGAATTCATGTGGCCATAGTTTGTGCATCCATCAGTTGTCCAGATATTCGTTTGGAATCCTATACAGTTGCAAAACTGAGTGATCAGTTGGACGACCAGATGAAAATGTTTTTGAGTTCCCAAGAAAAAGGAATGCGGCTGGATGAAAAGAAAAATAGGGTTTATTTATCACGTATATTCAAATGGTTTGCAGAGGATTTTGAAAGTCGAGGCGGTGTATTAAATTTTATTGCTCAGTATGTTAACCCCGAGGAAAGAAAAGCTATAAACAAATCCCAAATAAAAATTTCTTATCTGGATTATAACTGGAAGATAAATGGTCAATGAGTCCGGTAAACAGTGAACAGAAATAATTAATAAGTTTACCTGTCTTGTTTTCTGTTTATATTTTTAATGAGATCGACGAGGCCAGCATTATTATGCTGGCCCTACCGGTTATCTAGAGATAATTAATCTGCGTGTTTACGGAGAAAAGTTGGGATATCAAAGTTCGAAGTCAGGCTTCCTGTATCCAGACTTTCTTCCTTTATTGTGGTAGCCAAGGATTTTAAACGTTTGAAAGATCCTGAACTCAAATCGTCTTCTGAGATGGGCTCTCCCCCAACTACTTTTTTTAAGGCAGGTCTTTGATGCGTCCTGATGGGTTCCGCTTCTTCAAATCCAGTAGCGATGACAGTTACCCGCATTTCCCCCTCCATTTCCTTGTTGATCACTGCTCCAAAAATGATATGCGCGTCTTCATGAGCATTTTCCTGAATCATCATTGAAGCCTCATTGACTTCGAGGAGAGTCAGATCCTCACCACCAGTAATATTAATTAAAATTCCCTTTGCTCTATCTATTGTCGCTTCATCAAGCAAGGGACTGGAGATAGCTTTCTGTGCTGCCTCGGACGCCCTCATTTCACCTGTGGCGGTTCCACTACCCATTAGTGCTTTACCCATGCTACCCATAATGGATTTTACATCGGCGAAGTCCAGGTTGATCAGACCGGGGATAACAATTAGATCGGAGATACTGCAGACTGCTTGTCTTAAAACATCATCCACCATTCCAAACGCTCCAATGAATGAGGTTTGTTTGCCAACAAAACTGAGCAGTTTTTGGTTTGGAATGACGATCAAGGTATCGACTGCTTCCTTAAGATCAATTATTCCTTCCTCTGCCTGTCGCATGCGTCGTTTACCTTCAAAGGCGAAAGGTTTGGTAACGACACCCACTGTCAAGGCACCTGTCTCCTTAGCGATACGAGCAATGATGGGAGCTGCACCCGTACCTGTTCCACCACCCATTCCAGCGGTGATGAAGACCATATCCGCACCATCAAGCATTTCTCGAATATTTGTTTCACTTTCTTCGGCGGCATTCCGACCAATTGTTGGATTGGAGCCGGCTCCTAAACCTCGAGTCAGTTCCCCACCAATTTGAATTTTACCGGGGCACTCGGATTTCTCAAGCGTTTGTAGGTCGGTATTGGCGATAATAAACTCCACTCCACGAATATTGTCCTGCACCATGGAGTTGATGGCATTATTGCCTCCTCCGCCTACCCCAATGACCTTAATCGTTGCCGAATAATCATCTTCGTTATCAAAGTCTATTAAACTCATTTTATCCTCCGGTGTTAAAAAAATTCATCTGCCCAATCTTTCATACGTGAAAATATTTTGTCGAAAAGGTTTCTCCCTCGAAGTTCTCTGTTCGCCCCTGACTTAAATCTTTTGGATCCGTATTGGATTAACCCGGTACACGTTGCATACATGGGATTATTTACAACATCGATTAGCCCTCCGAGACCAATAGGAATTCCAATTCGAACAGGCGACTGAAATACATCTTCTGCCAAATCGGCCATACCTTGCATGCTCGCGGCCCCGCCTGTTAGAACAACTCCCGAAGAAATAATTTCACGGTATCCAGACTCGCTTATCTCATGATCCAGAAGTTCAAACATCTCCCGGGTTCGTGCTTCAATTATTTCGCTGAGAATCTGGCGTGAAACCGTTCGCGGCTCTCGCCCACCCACACTGGTGGTTTCAATGTTTTCCCCTTCGGAAACCAGAGCAGTGAAGGCGCATCCATAAGAGTGTTTAATTTTTTCCGCTTCTGCATTAGGGGTGCGAAGGCCGATGGCGATATCATTCGTCATCTGAGCACCGGCAATGGTAAGAACCGCCGTATGCTTAATAGTTCCTTGGTAAAAAATGGCCATATCAGAAGTGCCGCCACCTATATCAATCATTCCTACGCCTAATTCTCTTTCATCCTGAGATAAAACAGATTCACTGGAAGCCAGTTGCTCAAGTACAATATCCTGAACCCCGAGACCTGCTTTGTTTACGCATTTGACAATATTTTGTGCCGATGTCACTGCGGCAGTTACAATATGGACCTTGGCTTCAAGTCTTACCCCGGCCATACCTAGAGGGGTTTTGATCCCATCCTGATTGTCGACAATATATTCCTGAGGCAGCACATGAATGACTTCACGATCAAGCGGGATAGCAATGGCTTTAGCCGCTTCAATAACACGGTCAATATCGGCTTGGGTGATTTCCTTTCCCTTGATAGCGATGATTCCGTGACTGTTCATACTGTTAATATGGCCTCCAGCAATACCCACAAATACAGAATCGATTTCACATCCCGCCATCAATTCGGCCTCTTCAACAGCACTTTTTATTGATTCAACAGTGCTGTCTATATTGATGACTACTCCTTTTCTCAAGCCCCTTGATGGGTACTGGCCCAGACCAATGATATCTATTTTTTCTTCATCTATGACCTCACCAATGATGCAACAAATTTTGGTCGTTCCAATATCGAGGCCGACAATATAATTACTTTTTTTGGCCATGTGTCGAATTACCTCCTATTTGGTTTGTGTCTTCACGTGTGTGGGAAAGAATTCGATCTCTTACTACAACTTGATCCTTGAATGATAGGTCGATCAGCTGGATTTTTTTTTCTTCGTCCTCCCGAATGTCGAGGAAAGTCGTGAATTTTTTAAATCCTTCTGCCAATGTTTCCATAGACATTTGGATTTGAAGGTCTCGATTGCGAGTGGAAAATATGACTCTCGACTGCCCTTTCATCTCAGCGGTGTCCAAGGGGTTTTTTTCGAAAAATGAAAGTTTGTTAAAATAATGCATAGTCTTGAGCCCCTGAATAACTTTTTGACCTGAAAAATTTCCAGGTTTTTTAATCTTTGAGGTCTGTACGATTAGCGGCAAATGTTGGTACTCAGCTTTTTCTTCCGAAAGGATCACCCCAGATTTATCTATTAAAAAAACTTTTTTAAATTTGATCCGGGCGTAGGGAATACGTTCGATCAATGTAATTTGAATTTCCTGGGGGAATTTTCTTTGAACAGAAGCTGAAAGTACCCAGGGATGCGCCGCGAGTTTTTCGGCGGCCTTTGAAAGGTCGTATGTGAAAAGATTTTCTCCTTGAATCGGACCCACCAAGTCCAAAATTTGATTTTCCAGCAGGGATTGGTTTCCTTGGAAAAAAATATCCGTAATTTTAAACCGAGGATCAGAGGTCAAAAAATTATAACTTACATAGCTTAAATAAATGACGACTCCTGTCAGGAAAAATTTTGAGACTAGCTCGAATATTATTTTTGCTCTTGACAAGTTATGTCTCGAAGGCTTTCCAGCAACCTTTTTGTTAAGGTTGCCCACGCTCCTTTGTTTTTTTCTTCTTCCGGAGTGAAGATCCTGCCACCCTAGTGAAGATTTTTTTTGATTTGCAATTGCAAAATTCATAACTATTCTTTAGTAATCCCGTTGAGCAGTTTTTATTATTTCTACTACCAAATCATCAAACCCGAGTCCCATCTTTTGTGCAGCCATTGGCAGAAGGCTGGTGGGTGTCATTCCGGGTACGGTGTTCATCTCCAGAACAAATGGTATTCCCTCATTGTCCAGAATCACATCGACACGAGGAAACCCTCTTCCTCTCAATACATGGAATACCTGTTGCGCAATTTTTCTGCACCGGTCTGCTTCGTTTTTCTCAAGGTCGGCTGGGCAAATATATTCCGTTTTGCCTGAAGTGTATTTTGCTTCATAATCATAAAATCCAGATTTGGGACGAATGTGAACGATTGGCATGGGTTCCATTTCCTGCATGCCAATTGCTAGAAGTTTGCCTTCAATGAATTTTTCTGCAATCACTTCATCTGAATAAGTGAATGCGGTTTTTAATGCCGGTTTCCATTCGTTTTCGTTTTTTACAATGCTTATGCCTAGGCTTGATCCCTGATTGGTTGGTTTGACGACAACTGGAAAATCTAGGGTTCGACCTGTCTTTTCACTTGTCCTTTTATAAAACACTTCATAATCGGCTGTAGGTATTTTATTGGATTTAAAAATTTCCTTAGACTTTAACTTGTCATAAGCGAGAGCACTGCCCATAACGCCAGGGCCGGTATAGGGAATTTTAAAATATTCAAGCAGGCCTTGAATACATCCGTCTTCGCCAAAGGTTCCATGCAGGGCAATGAAAGCCAGATCAATGGGATTCGACTGCAGTGTTTTCCAGATTTCATGGTCAACTTGAACTGGCAAAGCGTTCAATCCTTTCCGATTAAGAGCCTCAATAATTGAGTTTCCTGTGACGATTGAGACCTCCCGCTCTGGGGATAGTCCCCCCATAAGAACTCCAATGGTTTTATCTTTTAAATTTTTCAATTGTTGTATTACAAATTCTCTATAATGAGGTCCGCCCCGGTCTTTGGCCAAAAGAGTCAAAAAATAAAGGAAGAAGAACCACCTTTGTGGCGGACTAAATAAGTATTAATTTTTTCCTGTTTATTCGCCTGCGATAACAATTTCTGTTTGTAATTTAATTCCTGTTCTATCCGTAACTTCTTTTTGAACATGTTCAATCAAACGGGTCACTTCACTTGCAGTGGCGCCTCCCTTGTTGACAATAAAATTTGCGTGTTTGATGGAGATGCCGGCATTGCCAACCGTTAGGCCTTTAAGCCCTAAGGATTCAATCAACCTTCCTGCTGTATCGCCCTCGGGATTTTTAAAAATGGAACCTGAGTTAGGAACGGTGAGGGGCTGTCTCTGGGCTCTATGCGAGAGTTGTTGGTCCATAGCGTTTTGGATTTCAGGACGGTCTCCTTCTTCAAGTTCCAACTCTGCTTCGATAATGATTCCCTCGCTATCCGGGAAAATGGTTTTTCTGTACTCAAAAGAAAGTTCTTTCCGCTTCAATGTCTGGATATCTCCATCTGGTGTGACTCGGGTTACGCTGCGGAGAACCTGACCAATTTCGGCGCCTTCTGCTCCGGCATTCATGATAATGGCTCCTCCCAATGATCCGGGGATACCGACCAAATACTCGATGCCAGTCAGAGAGTAACGAGCAGCAAATTTAGCAAGGTAAGACATCTTCACTCCGGCCCCAACTTTGATTGCTGCCCGACGTTTTCCAGTTTTCTTGCGGAAAAATAAGGGACGCTTAATTTCCTTAAAAGAATCTTTTAAAGAGATAACAACTCCTCGTATTCCCTGGTCACGAACGAGCAAATTGGTTCCTTCTCCGAGAGTGAATAGAGGTTGAGAGCCTTTATTTTTTAAAATCGTTTGAATATCGCGGACATCTTCGGGGAAAATCAATATGTCCGCGGGGCCTCCAATCTGAATAGAAGTATAGGGAGCCAGAATTTCATTTTTAATGATGGTACCTTTGATTTTGTGTAACCAAGGAAAAGAATAGCTCATAGTTTTACTCTGATAAATTTTTTGACCTAGAACAGTTTTGGGATATTCCATTCGAGTTTTGAGATTAAACTCGTTTCCCATTCCAGAGTGTGCAATGTGAATTAATCGGCGCTTCCAAGCTTCATTAAGCATTGATGGCGGTTCCTCCCTATTTAAAGCGATCAGTCATTGAATTGGGATACGAGCTTGTGGCTCAGTTCTCCTATATTCCCCGCGCCGAGAGTCAATACGATATCTCCCGGTTTTAGAAACTTTTGTAAATTTGGGATTACTAATTCTGAGTTCCCGATGTATTCCACGTTTTTATGTCCAAACTCTTTCACACCTTCCGCGATTCTCTGGGAGTGGATGCCTTCCTCAGCTTTTTCCCCAGCTGAATAAATATCAAGCAAAAGTAGCTGATCGGCATCGTTGAAAGAGGAAAAAAAACTTTCCATAAGGTGTTTCGTACGGGAATAACGATGAGGTTGAAATATAACGACGAGTCTTCGGCTTGGCCACACTTCTTTTGCTGTTGATAAAGTTGCGCAGATCTCTGCTGGATGGTGGCCGTAATCGTCGACAATGATCAAAGACTCGGATTGTTTTAGAATTTCAAACCTTCTCTGTACTCCTGCAAAATTTTCCAGGGCTTTGGCAATTGTTGGGAAATCCATATTCAGCTCCATTCCAACTGCAACGGCGGCGAGGGTGTTGCATACATTGTGTCGCCCTAAGGCCCCAGA
>DUAA01000093.1:0-20252 GCA_012961055.1 Nitrospinaceae bacterium | reverse complement strand
GTTTTCAATCCATTGATCGAAATATTCCGAGCGGTAAAATCAGCCTGAGATTTCAACCCGTAAGTGATAGTTCGTTTTTTAATTTTTGGAAGTAAGGATTGAATGTTGGAATCGTCCATGCACAATATCGCAGCACCATAGAATGGGATTTTGTTGATAAATTGCAAGAATGTGGATTTCATGTTGTCCATAGTTTTATAAAAATCCATGTGTTCTTCATTCAGAGTTGTGACCACTGCTAACGTGGGGGAGAGTTTGAGAAAAGAACCATCACTTTCATCTGCCTCAGCAACGAGATACTGACTTTGTCCAAGCTTTGCATGCCCACCCATATTCTTGATTCTTCCACCAATGATTACTGTTGGATCAAGATTTCCTTCCGCTAGAACTGATGCGACGAGCGATGTGGTTGTGGTTTTCCCATGGGTGCCCGCAATGGCAATTCCATGTTTCATCCTCATTAATTCTGCTAACATTTCGGCTCTGGGAATAACCGGGATGGATTGTTCCCGAGCAGCCTGAACCTCTACGTTGTTGTCGCTGATGGCTGTGGATACTACAACTACGTGCTTGCCTGTGATATTTTCTGCCTCATGGCTATGGTGGATGTCAGCACCCAGGGTCTTCAGGTGATCGGTAACCTGATTTGAAGAGGGGTCTGATCCACTCACTTCATAGTCTTGGTTAATTAGGACTTCAGCTATTCCGCTCATTCCCGATCCTCCGATCCCAATGAAATGGATCTTGTGCGTTTTTCCTAAAAACATGACAGAACATAATTTTCTTGTGTTTTTCCGGCCCGACCGGGTTTTTGGCTTGTCTCTTCTAACAATTCCATACAGATTTGGAGAACTTTTTCTGTAGCGTCACGATTGCCTAATTGATAGCTATTTTCTTCCATTTCTGCCAGCCGTTGCGGGTTTTCTATAGCGTGAATGATCGATTGGGCAATACGCGGACCTGATAATTCATGGTCGAGTACCAGTTCACCTGCATTGGCCGAATTGAGTATTCGCGCATTTTTCTCCTGATGGTTATTGGCCGCATGGGGATAAGGAATTAAAACAGATACTTTTCCACAGGCGGTTACTTCGGCAAGTGTTGTGGCACCCGCTCGACAAATGACTAAGGAAGACTTACGGTATTGATCCGCCATGTCATCGATAAAGGGTCTTACATCATATGAAAACCCACTTTTCTCATATTCGCGCTTAACCATTTCCAAATCACTTTCACCTGTTTGATGGGTGATATGAATATTTCCCCGTTTGGAGGCTATGAGCTCTAATGCTTCGATCATGGCTATATTTATGGAGTGAGCCCCTTGGCTGCCTCCAAGAACCAGTACGCGGAAAAGCCCTGTAATTTGTTTTGGGAATGCTCCTCGAGGCTGACAAATTTCTTCGCGAATCATATTGCCTGTCACCTCGACCCTCTCCTTAATAAAATATTTTGCGGAGTCCTTGAAGGAGACCGCTACTTTGGTGGCAATTTTTCCCAGTAACTTATTGGTAAAACCGGGAATTGCGTTTTGCTCATGAATGAGAATGGGAATCCTCAATATCCATGCAGAGAGAACCAAGGGTCCTGACGCGTAACCACCTACACCCACTACTAGACTTGGACGTTTTTTAATCAGAAAGCACATTGATTGAGCGGTGCCTGCTGGCAACTTGACCCAGGATATCCAGCGACTGAGCCCTTTTTTCCCGAGCAATCCTGCTGAAAGAATAGTTTTCAGCTCGAATCCTTCGCGGGGAAGAACTTTCGCCTCGATTCCTTTTTGGGTTCCTACAAATGAAACTTTAATATCCATATCGTGCCTCTTGAGTGCTTTAGCTAACGCGATTCCTGGATAAAGGTGGCCACCTGTTCCGCCACCTGCTATGACAACATGTTTTCGCATTCAATCACTATCCATGCCTTACGGTTTGCTCCGAAATATTCATCAGAACACCTACTGAAAGCATGCTGATTAACATTGATGATCCGCCCATGCTGATGAAAGGCAGGGTTAATCCTTTGATTGGAAGTAGACCCACGGTCACCCCCAAGTTGATAAAAGCTTGGAACCCGATCAATAGAGTTAAGCCGGTTGCCAGATGAGCTCCAAAGGGATCTTTGGCCTGACAGGCGACGGTGAAACCTCTCCAGATCAATATTGAAAACAGAACAATAATTGCCGACGTTCCCAAAAACCCTAGTTCTTCCCCGATGACGGAAAAAATGAAATCGGTGTGTGCTTCGGGTAGATAAAAAAGCTTTTGATGGCTGGCTCCCAATCCCGTTCCTAAATATCCTCCCCGGCCAAAAGCGTAAAAAGACTGGATGGCTTGGAACCCGGAATTCGAAGGGTCTTGCCAAGGGTCGAGGAAAGCGATGACCCTTCGAGTCCGGTATTCTGTGCTCAAAACTGCCGATGCAACAAAAGGAACCAGAGCAAGCAGGGAAAGAAACAAAAACTTTTTTCTTAGACCGGCGACAAAAAGCATGGTGAATGTGACTATGCAAATAACCATAGCGGTGCCAAAATCAGGTTGAAAAAGAATAGGAACGAAGAAGAAACCCAATACGACCAAGTTTGGAAGATAACCATAGGCGAAGTTTTTCAGCTTGTCGGCCCTTTTGACCAGAGATTTTGCAATAAAAAGAACGAGGGTAAACTTTGCCAGTTCCGAAGGTTGAAATGAAAGCCCCCCCAGAGTCAGCCATCTTCGTGCCCCTCCGGCCTCCTTGCTGACTTCCGGAAACATGACCGCAAGCAATAGCAAAAATGTTGCTAGCATGATTGGATAGGTGTATTGGTGTAATTTGTGATAGTCTATATTCTTAGCTACGAATAGTGCCCCTGTTCCAAGAAGACACCAGACTACCTGGCGCTTGAGGAAGTAATAGGAATCGTTGTATTTTTCCATGGCGTACACAGCGCTTGAACTAAAAACCATTACAATACCTACCAGAACCAGAACGGCCACAGTGATTCCTATTAACGAGTCCGAATGCTTTTCCTGATATGCAGCCAAAATTCATTACCCTTCCAAATTTTTAACGATCGTTTTAAAACGGTTTCCCCTGTCCTCATAATCTTTAAACATGTCAAAGCTTGCGCAGGCGGGAGAAAGAAGGACAATATCTCCTGCCTTGGCTTTAGCTTTTGCCAATAGAACGGCTTCTTCTAGGCAATCGCTTTCCTCATACCCGAAGGAGCCATTTAATATTCCTTTGAATTTCTTTTGGGTCTCGCCAATGAGAATCAAGTGTTTGACTTTTTCTTTCATCACGAGTTTTAAAGGAAGAAAATCTGTTTCTTTATCTTTCCCGCCCGCTATGAGAATGATAGGTCGGTCAAAGGTGTTCAATGATTTACAAACCGAGCCGACATTAGTCCCCTTGGAATCGTTAATAAAGTCGATACCGTTCATGGTACGGACCCATTCCAGACGATGCTCAAGACCGGTGAATTTGTTTAAAGCCTGAACTATAGCCTCTTTCGGTACTTGGAGAAGTAAGGCGACGGTGACGGCGGGGAGTATGTTTTCTACCTGCCATCGCACTCCTTTGGAGAGTGACTCCAGAGACATGATTTCCTGCTCGTTGCTTTGGAGATGTCCTATAATTTTGTTCCCACGCAAGAAAACACCTTGATCCAGTTCGGATTGAATGCTGAAAAAAATGCGCTCTACCGAGGAATCTTTCCCCATGTCACGAGTGATGGGGTCATCTTGATTCAATATCAGAAAGTCACTTTGGGTTTGATGGGCAAATATTTTTTCTTTCAATTCAACATAACTCTTGAAGTCTTTATGCCGATCTATGTGGTCGGGACTGATATTTAGAATGACTGACACTATCGGATGAAGGCTCGATGTCGCTTCCATCTGAAAACTAGAAAGCTCGATAATTCTATAATCGGCGTTGCCCCGATCTAATAATGAAATAAAAGGGGTACCTAGATTTCCGCCTGCATGTGTGGTTTTTCCAGACTGGTCAAAAATTTCAGCGATCAAGCTGGTGCAGGTAGATTTGCCATTTGTTCCGGAAATGGCGATGATGGGAACGGTGTTGAACCGGCTAGCTAGTTCAATTTCGCTTATGATTTCAACCCCTGCTCGGCTCGCGTTTTCAAGAAATGGAGAAGATATGTCCACCCCAGGGCTCAATACAACTAGTTCAGCGTCAGAAGGTGGCTCTGGATTCTGGAAACGGGTTTTTACATCATCACGTAACTGTTTTAAGGGTTCTAATAATTGTTCGCGTGATTTGCTATCCGTCACCGTGACACAGGCTCCGCGTTGAGAAAGATAATTTGCAACAGCAATTCCTGTTCTACCAAGCCCAACCACAGATATGTTTTTGTTTGCAAGTTTCATAATTATCTGAGCTTCAGGGTGCTAAGGCTTATCATTGCTAAAACTACAGCGACGATCCAGAACCGCACAATGACTTTGGGTTCTGACCAGCCTAACTCTTCAAAATGATGATGCAGTGGAGCCATCTTGAAAAACCGTTTTCCACCTGTGTATTTGAAATAAGCCACCTGGATGATGACGGACAAAGCCTCAATCACAAAAATGCCGCCAACAAAAATTAGCAGAAGTTCGTGCTTAACGATTACTGCAATTGTGCCTAATAGTCCTCCGAGAGATAAGGAGCCGACATCTCCCATAAAAATCTGAGCAGGATAGGAGTTGAACCAAAGAAACCCTAAGCTGGCCCCCACAACTGCTGAGCTGATGATAGCGATTTCTCCAGCGTCTTTTATGAATTGAATGTGAAGGTATTCTGCAAAATTGAAGTGGCCGCAGACATAAACGATACCGGTATAGGTGACTGTGGCGACGATGATAGGGCCGATTGCCAACCCATCCAGACCATCAGTTAGGTTGACGGCATTCGACGTACCCACCATGATGAATACAATAAAGACCAGGTAGCCAAAACCTAAGTCAGGCTGGAATCCTTTAAAGAAGGGTACCGACAAGCGTGTGGCATATTCTGTGCGAGCAGGATCAAAATATAGCAGGTAAATTCCTATAGCCAGACTCAGCAAAACCTGCAGCAAAATCTTTTCTTTTGCAGAGATACCTTTTCCCCGTCTTAACTTTAAGGAATCGTCGCGTAGTCCAATTGCCCCAAAGCCAATAGCTGAAACGAGAACAACCCAGATATAATGATTGCTCAGGTTAGCCCAAAGCAAAGTGGAGAAAACAAACGTTGCTAAAATAAGAAGTCCACCCATGGTCGGAGTTCCTGATTTAGAAATGTGATTTTTGGGGCCGTCACTACGGATTTTTTCCTGTATCTGTGATTTTTTCAAAAGGCGGATCATCAGGCCTCCAAGCATTAGACTCAAAACTAGAGCCGTGACTCCAGCATAGGCGGACCGGAAGGTGATGTATTTGAAGACGTTAAAAATTGAATAATCCGAATTGAACGGATAAAAAAAGTGATAAAACATTTTTAATTCTTATTTGCGATAAAAGTTTGTAGTATTTTTTCTATTGCAGCCCCTCGCGAACCTTTGAACACTATGCAATCCCCACTTCTAGCCTCTTGGAGTAAAAACTCCACCGCATTCTGATGATCGGAGAACTCTAGGGCCCGGAATTTTTTACCTGCCATGATTTGAGCGCTTTTTGCTGATAGGCTTGCCAACTTTCCAACTGCGACCAGAATGTCTATTTTTGATCGGGCAATTTCTTCGCCTAAATTTTTATGCGCGTGGGTGGACCGGTCTCCCAATTCGAGCATGTCGCCGATAACGAAAATTCGTCGGCCTTGAGTTTTATAGTTATTCAGGGTTTTTAATGCTTCCACCATGGATTTGGGATTGGCATTGTACGTATCATCAATAAGGTCGATCCCTTTATGCTGCATTTGCTCGTTGCGTTGTGACATGCGCTGAAAATTTTCTAACCCGCGAGTCATCGCATCTTCTTGTATTCCTAAGGAATGACCCGTTGCCAGAGCCACGAGAGTGTTATAAATATTGTAGTAGCCCAGATAGGGGAGATGGATAAATAGCGTTTTGTCGAAAAGCTGGACTTTAAAATGAAAACCCAAGTTGCCTTTGCTTTCTATTTCAACGGCCCTTACATCCGCAGGTTGCTCTATGCCAAAGGTAACGGTTTTGGCGCGAAGTGATCGAGCTAACTCCAGTATCAGAGGATCATCGGCATTGACAATGGCTGTACCTTCTTCAGTCAAGGAATCAAACAGCTCTCCTTTCGCGGCCTGAATATCTTTAATGCTTTTCAATTGCACCATATGTCCTTCGGAAATATTAGTGATGACCCCTATATCGGGTTGTGCTATTTCAGCCAGCTTTTTAATTTCCCCTGCAGCGCTCATTCCCATTTCAAGGACTCCTATCTCATGGGAAGGTTCTCTCTCTAGGAGAGTCAAGGGTAATCCGATATGGTTATTCAGGTTCCCCTGTGTCTTCAATGTCTTGAACTTTGTTTCCAATATTGAAGCGATCATTTCTTTAGTGGTTGATTTTCCATTTGTCCCGGTAACGGCAATAACCTTGAACGGATGTCGATTCCTCTGGAATATTGCCAGATCCTGCAAGGCTTTCAGTGTGTCTGGAACTCGGATTACAAAAGGCCCGTCATCATCAGGGTTGGGCTGATTAGGATATTTATTCGCATCAGACAGAATAATTCCTCCCACCTTTCTATTTATCACGTCAGCCAGAAAGTCATGCCCATCAAAACGCTCACCTTTTATGCAAACAAACAATTCTCCTTTCGAGACCGTACGGGAATTTATAGACACTCCTTGAAATAAACAATCAGGACCTCCATGGAGTAGTTGCCCTGCAATAGCCTTTAGACATTCTTGCGCTTTCCCTTTCATCAATGGTTTCGCTTTCTCAAAGCAGAACGGGCAATTTCCCGATCATCAAAGTGAAGGGTTTCTGCTCCCAAGATCTGATAATCCTCGTGACCTTTTCCTGCAATGAGAACTAAATCGTTTTTTTCGGCAATCTGTATTGCGTGCTCAATGGCTTCTTGTCGATTAACAATGGCTACATAGTCGTCACCCTTTTGGGAAGAGGAAGGAACACCTTGAAGGATGTCATCTATGATTTGCTTAGGATCTTCTGTTCTGGGATTGTCAGAAGTGACGATGGAAAAATCCGCTTTTCTCAAAACAGTATTCCCCATGACTGCTCTTTTTCCCTTATCGCGGTCTCCGCCGCAACCAAACACCACAATTAGTTTGCCTTCCGTGAAAGCCTTGGCAGTCGAGATGGCGTTAGAGAGAGCGTCATCCGTGTGCGCATAATCCACCAACACGGAAAACCCATGATTATTTTCAATACGTTCGAATCTGCCGGGTATAGGCTGGATATTGCGAAATACATCCTGAATTCTTTCCATGGAAATATTTTGCGCCATAGCACCTGCCCCAGCAGAGAGGAGGTTGTGAACATTATGCTGACCAAGAAGGTTGGAATAAATTTCTCCAGCCCCAAAAGGGGTTTTCAGGGTAAACTGGCAACCCGATTTTGTAAGCACAATATTTTCAGCCTTGAAATCCGCATTGCTGTCAATGCCTGTGGTGAAGGAATCCGATTGGAATTCCTTTGCAAATTCCCGCCCAACGCTATCATCAATATTGAAAATTGAATGTTGAACCTGATTGTCAAGAAATAGTTTTTTCTTAGTATTTTTGTAGTGATCCATATCGCCATGAAAATCCAAATGATCACGGCTCAAGTTGGTGAAAATACCCGTTTTGATACGCATGTCATAAACACGGCTTTGGTGAAGGGCATGAGAAGAGACCTCCAGAAAACAACTTTCAACTTTCTCTTCAATCATTTCATCCAGCATCCGGTTCAAGTCCAAAGACTCAGGAGTTGTGACAGGAGCCGAAAACTTTCTGTTTCCGTAATGGTAATTTATAGTACCAATAACTCCTGTCCTGATGCCTTCTGCCTTGAACAGCGCCTCAAGAATGTATGCTGTAGTGGTTTTCCCATTCGTGCCAGTAATTCCGGTTAAATTTAAACGCTCCGACGGTCGGCGATAAAAATTGGCGCTGACTGAAGACAGCGCTTTCCGAGAATTCTCGACGCATAGCGCTGTTACGTCACTCGAGCCAAACCTGAGGTTGCATAGAGAGTCAAGAGGTGTTTGTGTAATAAAAGCAGATGCTCCCTGGGCAATCGCATCTTTTATGAATGCGTTCCCGTCTTGATTTTCTCCCGATATAGCCACGAACAAACTTGACGGATTGACTTTCCTAGAGTCGTAAACGATTTCTCGAATAGAGCGGTCTAGGGTTCCCAGGACATTAGTAGTGGGCACACCCTTGATTAGTTGGGAAAGTTTTTGTTTGAAATTATCAGTCACGTTTAGATAACCGTTTTTAGGAAATACTAAATAGCTTGCTGGGCTTGTTGGTTCCATCAGGCTCGATCGAGAATAAAAATACGTTCTTTGCTTGACGGAACGTTTAAATAACGCAACGCCTTTTTTGCTATTTTCTGGAACACGGGTGCCGCTACAACACTTCCCCAATGCGCCTCTTTAGGGTTGTCAATCATTACTAAAATAACTAGGCGCGGAGAGTCTGCCGGAGCAAAACCAATAAAGGAGGAAATGAATTCTGTCTTGGAGTAGGACCGGGTTTCCATA
Organism: Nitrospinaceae bacterium; assembly: GCA_012961055.1. Taxonomy (GTDB): domain Bacteria; phylum Nitrospinota; class Nitrospinia; order Nitrospinales; family VA-1; genus LS-NOB. The sequence continues at coordinate 11,601 of DUAA01000093.1, read as the reverse complement.
TTATATTTTTGCGCCGTTCCAGTTTTTCCCGCCACATCAAACCCTTCCAATGCTGCTTTTCCTCCAGTACCGGTTGTTACCACTGACTTTAGAAGTTCAATCATTTCCCGGCTGGTTTTTTCAGAAATAACCCTCCGCACTACCTTAGGCTTAAAAGATTCTATGACCCTGCTATTCTTAATGAGGGCGTGAACAATACGGGGTTCCATCAGGTTCCCACCGTTGGCAATCGCCGCCAAGGCACTTACCATTTGGATAGGAGTGACGGCAATCTCGTGTCCAAATGATATAGAAGCGAGAGATAGGTCGGTCCAATTCTTTGGGTCCTTGAGCTGCCCTGCGGATTCCCCGGGAAGGGATAAATTGGATTTCTCGCCGAACCCAAAATTTCGAATGTATTCATAAAAATGTTTTTCCCCGACTTTCTGTGCAATCTTAATTGCTCCGATATTGCTGGACTTGGCAATGATATCGCTCATGGTCAACCAGTCGTACTTATGGTTGGAAGCCTCCCTGATATAAACACCTCCAATTTTTAGTGTTCCATTTTCACAAAAGAACTTATCTTGTGGTTTTGCCAGACCCTTGTCCAAGGCAGTAGCAGCAATAATAGGCTTGAATATCGACCCCGGCTCGTAGGAACTGGCAATGGTGTTATTTCTCCAGGTATGAGAAGGAAAAACTCCATAGTGGTTTGGGTTAAATTGGGGGACGTTGGCCATTGCATAAATTTCCCCTGTATAAGGATTCATGACTATGGCCATCCCAGAGGAAGCTTTAAAACGCTCAACTTGTTTCTTTAAATGGTATTCAGTGGTGAACTGAATGACCTCGTCCAAGGTAAGGACCAAGTCGTAACTTCCGGCACTGGAATTGCGCAATCCCTCATTAGAATGAATACTCCTTCCGCGGGCATCGCGCTCCATAACTCGCCTGAAGGTGGCGCCTTTTAGCTTATTCTGGTAAGCGTACTCAATACCAGCGAGGCCCTGATTATCCATCCCGACAAATCCTAGAACGTTTGCTGCAAGCTCGCGTTTAGGATAGAACCTTTTTTGCTCAGATAAATACCCCACGCCCGCCAAATTAGCTTTTTTCAGGCTCACAACCTCATCGAGAGAGCATTTCCGCTTGATCCATACGAAGTGTTTTTTAGAAGAAATCTTTTTAAGGACCTGGTCTTGCTCAAGCTTCAGTGTTGCCGAAAGAATACGGGCCGCAGATTTTCTATCCAATATTTCCGAGGGATTCACAAAAATCGATTCCACTTCGACATTGCGTGCAAGTTCGTTTAAATTGCGATCGTAGATCATTCCGCGCCCGAAATGAGTTTTGACCGTCCTTAGATACTGCTTTTCAGATTGAGCTACGAGGGTGTCATGTTGAATGATCTGTAAAAAAGCCAGTCGGGCGATTAATGCTGCTCCAAACAGAAAGAGAAATATAGAGATAATCGTTAAACGGGTTTTAATCCCATCTCTAAACGTTCCCACTACTTGTTTGTTTTGTTTTTTCATGAATACTATTTCAGTAAAATGGTAATCAATTTATTCGCATCAGGTTCTTTCATTCCCACCTCGTTTTTTGCTAGAAAATGAATACGATCTAGAGACCTCAAACTCTCGCGTTCAAGATTGAGCAGGCGGTTTTCTTTCAACAGCACACTGTGTTCTTTGTCCAGTTCTTGATACCCATAAGCCAGTTTAATTTTCTTGATATTAGGCCAAACCAGGGCTAATGCTCCGAACATGAACAAGATGGAGATCGAAATGACCATCCAGAAATCCTTAGAGGACATATGAAGTTGACCCTTGATAAGACTGCGAACCCCGTTAAGCATAAACCCTTTCTGCGACCCTTAATTTCGCGCTCACCGATCTTGGGTTTTGCGCTATTTCTTCTTCCGAAGGCATAATAGGTTTACGAGTTAAAATCTTTAATGTTTGTGTTCTTCCACAAATACACATAGGAATTTTAGGTGGACAGGAACAACCTTTTTGCTCATCTCGAAAGAATGTTTTCACAATCCGGTCCTCTAGAGAGTGAAATGAAATCACTACTAACCGAGAGGTTGAACTGAGAAGCCCGATTACATCTTGCAAAGCCCGCTTTAATTGATCCAGTTCCTCATTGACAGCTATCCTCAGAGCCTGAAAAGTTTTTGTAGCCGGATGGATCCGTGAATGACGCGGTGATCTGACCACCCTTGATACGGCCCTGGAAAGTTGACCTGTTGTGATGATGGGGTGTTCCGCCTGCTCCTTACGAATTGAGCGAACGATTCGTTTTGAGTAACGTTCTTCACCAAAATTCTTAATAATGGAAACCAACTCTGCATCAGAAAGCTTTCTCAGAAGGTCTGCCGCTGAAGTTTGCTGCGAGGGGTCCATCCGCATATCAAGCGGCCCATCATGCTTAATGCTGAAACCACGGTCAGGCGTATCTAACTGAGGTGAAGAGACTCCCAAGTCCATGAGCAGTCCAGCGATTTGCGTGATCCCGTTTTGAGCTACGAGGTTTTTAAGATCTCCTAGCTCACCATGGGCCAGAGTCACCCTATCCCGAAAAGGAGACAGCCTTTCTCTGGCGCGTTCTATGGCCGAGCGGTCACGGTCGATTGCGAAAACTCGAATCTCAGGCGCTGTATTATTAAGGATGAATTCCGTATGACCTCCATCCCCGAGTGTGCCATCCACGATTACACCTTCCGTGGGAATACCCAGATAACGAAGCACTTCTCGTTTCATTATCGATTTGTGGTACTCTGGCATGGTATTTTGGTTGCTCCATTGAAGTTTATGTCGATGGAATGCCTTTTATGCTTGCCCCTGCTTATGCCATTCTTCAGGAGACCAAACCTCAAAGGTTTTGGACATTCCTACAAGAATAGCTTCCTTGTTAAGTCCGGCTATTTCTCTTTGGTTGGCAGGGAGCAATATTTTTCCAGACTTCATTTCGCATTCGGTTGCTTTGGAATAAAACTCACGCAAGCGATTTCGATCATTTTTGTCAAAAGCGTTCAGGTCGCTCAATTTTACTTCGTTTTCAGACCACTCATTTTGTGGAAAGACAACCAGATAATGGTCCATCACACACACGACCAGTTGCGGGCCAAATTGCTCCAAAGCGCTGCGAAATTTTGCTGGCACATTGAAGCGGCCCTTATCGTCCAAACTAATGCTGTAAGTACCTAAAAAACTATTCATCTGGCTGCGTTCACCGAATATAAAACTATGACATAAAGTTACACTTTAAGACACTTTCCTACACAATCCTATCATAACCCGACAACCTGTCAACTGAAAAGGCGACAAAATTGGTGAAAATTTGTCCAGGATAAAATGGGCTAACTTTTTATGTAAACAGGGGTTGATTGATTTCCTATAAGGAGAAGGCGGTATTATTTTGAAAGGGCTCCTAAGAAAAGTGTGACACCGCTATTATTAGAACCAGGCGTGAAAAGCCAATTGTTGGAAAAAAGGCAGGGTCTGGGGCAATTTAAGCTGATAAGAATAAATATTGGGGTTAGTTCGTCATATATATAAGGGCTGTTTCACCCATTAGAGGGTAGAAATTATTTAGCCCTTTCTTTTTCAATGGATTTGCTTTGACAAGGCCAAATTCTGGATGCTACTATTGCTATAAAGTAATAAATAAAGAATTTTTTCAGCCAAAGGATCAGGCCGTTTATGAAGCAGAAAAAAGTTAAATTTATAGTAGGTAGCTTCTTAATAGTTAGCGCAATTGGTTATTTGATAACCATGGGCATCAGCAATACCTCGCAGTATTTCTTTACTGTGGATGAGTTATTAAGCCAGAATGCTTCCTATGCAGGCACAGGAATGAAAGTAAAAGGGAACGTTGTGAATGGCTCAATTCAGAGAGATCCCGATGACTATTTAAATGTGAGGTTTTCAATCGAGGAGAAGGATGCCTCGTTAAAGGTAGCCTACCAAGGGGTAACTCCGGATATGTTTATAGATGGTGGTGAGGTGGTGGTTGAAGGTACTTTGGGAAAAGATGGAATATTTCACGCCAACACTTTATTGACCAGTTGCCCATCAAAATATGAAGCTGAAAAAGAGGCTGGAAAGATGCACCCGGGAAAATTCCCAAATTCCGAAAAATACCGGGAGCCGGGCCTCAAAAAAGTGGAAGCCTTGCCGAAAACAACCATTTAACCTTCCCTTTAAAATTGATCAACTGTGTTAATCCAGCTTTAGAGCGGGATTAGGGCGTTAGTATAGTAAACCCATGAATGATATTGGTGAATTTTCATTATTGTTGGCTCTGGCCACGGCTCTCTACGGTTGTGTAGCCTATGTTATGTCAGCCCGTGGTAACCGCATCGATCTTTACCTTAGTGCAGACAAGACCCCGTTTATAGTTTGGGGATGTGTTGCTCTCTCTTCCGTGTGTTTAATGAGAGGTTTTCTTACCAATGACTTCAGCCTGCAATATGTCTGGGCCTATTCCAACATAGAGCTTGATACGTTCTATAAAGTATCCTCATTTTGGGGTGGGCAAAAAGGGTCGCTTCTGTTTTGGACGCTGCTTCTTTCCAGTTATATGCTCGTGGTTCATTTTCAGAACCGGAAGAAAAACCTTCGAGTTGTCCCTTATGCGATGGCGGTCATGCTAGTCATCATTGTGTTCTTTCTTTTCCTGATTAATTTTTCCACCAATCCCTTTGAACGTATTCCTCTGCCCCCCGAAGACGGGCGTGGCCTGAATCCGCTTCTGCAAAACTACTGGATGGTGATTCACCCTCCTACCTTGTATTTGGGATATGTGGGTTTTACGGTTCCTTTCGCATTTGCGGTGGCTGCCCTGATCAGTAAGGATCTGGATGACGGTTGGATTCGTATGACTCGGAAGTGGACTTTGATCTCCTGGTTTTTTCTTTGTATGGGCAATTTGTTTGGTGCCTCCTGGGCTTATGTGGAGCTTGGCTGGGGTGGCTACTGGGCCTGGGATCCTGTTGAAAATGCCGCGTTCATGCCCTTGCTGGTAGCAACAGCTTATTTGCATTCCGTTATGATTCAGGAAAAAAAGGACATGATGAAAGTCTGGAATATGTCATTGGTTCTTCTGACTTTCGCGATGACGATTTTTGGAACATTTATTACCCGGAGCGGACTCATTCAATCTGTGCATACCTTTGATGAGGCCACATTAGGTTATTATTTTTTAGCGTTTCTGTTCTTTATTATTGTCTCTTGTGTTGGGTTGATCATTTCGCGACTTCCTCTATTAAAAAGTACAAACGAGCTGGACTCGTTTTTATCTCGGGAAAGTAGTTTCTTATTTAATAATTTGGTTTTGCTGGGGATTGCATTTGCAACTTTCTGGGGAACAATTTTCCCGATAATTTCAGAAGCTGTGCGGGGAGTGAAGATTACGGTTGGCCCGCCATTTTATAATCAGGTCAACGTTCCCATTGGGCTTGCGCTTTTGGCGCTCATTGGCATTGGTCCTGTAATCGCATGGCGTCGGGCAACATTTTCAAACTTGAAGAAAAACTTTTTAAGACCAGTTGCCGCTGCCATTATTGCGGCTGTGGTGTTGCTCCCTTTTATTCCGCTAGGAAGCAGGACAGAAATTTATACTTACATAACATTTGTGCTTTGTGTTTTTGTGTTGACCAGTATCTTGACTGAGTTTTACAAGGGCATGGTTTCAAGAATGGGTCTGCACGATGAGACTGCTGTGGGGGCATTAGCAACCGTGACTTGGCGTAACAAGAGACGTTATGGCGGTTATATTGTTCATATCGGTGTGGTGTTGATTTTTGCTGGAATTGCAGGATCGCAGGCGTATGGAACTCATACAGAAAAACATTTAAAAATAGGGGATTCCTTTGAGATCAGAGGATATACCATCACCTATGAGAAACTGGTTGCGGTGGAAGCCACCAATGTCAAAACTCGAATTATTGCACAGCTGGCTGTTGAGCGTGATGGCAAACGATATTGGACGGGACATCCTGAAAAAGAGTTTTATAAAGGGCAGAACCAGCCGGTTTCAGAAGTGGATGTTCTTTCAACTTGGAAAGAGGATTTGTATATGATTCTGGCCGATTTTCGAGAGGATGAGTCTGCAACGATTAAAGTTTATGTGAACCCAATGGTCAGTTGGATGTGGACGGGGGGATGGATTATTGCCTTTGGATCCATGATTTCAATGTGGCCAGATCGATTGGAACAGCGTCGTCGCTTGGAAAGAGTACGCAGGCAGGACCATTTGTTTCCTTCTCCCGCGCAGGAGTAGCCACATGAAACATCTGAAAGTGTTGACAGGTTTGTTTGTGTTGGTTTGGATATCGATGGGTCAGGTGACTACCGCTAGTGCTGGCGCTGTATTGCAGGACCTCGAAAATGCGTTGATGTGTAAATGTGATGACAAGTGTGGAAAAGTACTTTTGAATTGTACTTGTTCCACTTCCGATAAAACTCGTGCTAAGTTTTCTAAAATGCTGGAATCTGGACTTACCGTAGATCAAATTATTAAAATGCAGGTAGATGAGTACGGTGAAACCGTATTGTCTGCACCTTCAAAATTTGGATTCAATCTGACTGCTTGGCTTACCCCCTTCGTAGCTTTGGTGGCTGGGGGATTTGGAGTCCGTAAAGTTCTTCTTGCCTGCGTGGGAAAAAAGGACGATAGCGATTCCGCTGAGGCTCCTGGAGCCGAAACTGAAATTTCTGGAAAATACTCCAAGCGTTTAAAAGACGAATTAGATGGGATCGAGCTATAGGAATGGGATTCATCCACTTCTTAGAATTGATTCTGATCGTTGTGATCCTGCTGGCTGTAGGAATCCCACTTTTTGGAAAATTGAAGTCCAAAAAGTTGGTCGAACCGATAGACGTTTCCAGTGACACCTATAAACATCTTTTAATGCGAAAAGAAGAAACTCTGATTTCCATTAAAGAACTGGAGTTCGATTACAGCACGGATAAAATCTCTGAACTCGACTATAAAGATCTTCTCCGCAAGCTGGAAAAAGAGGCGGAAGGAATTTTGGTGAATATGGATCGCTTGGAACAGGAACGCAGAAAAAACAAATCCCATAAACCTATCTAAACTGGACGCGATTGTTTAGCAGGGGCCTCTATTCAGAATGGTAGACAGTCAAACATCCCAACCTTCCAACCCTGTCATTGAAGTTCGCAAGCTTCGTAAAGAATTTGGTGTCCTGAAAGCATTGGATGGCATCAGCTTTAATTTGGAGCGGGGTGAATTTTTATCGGTATTTGGTCCAAACGGAGCAGGCAAGACTACCTTAATTAAAATACTTTCTGGGTTGACCCGGCCTTCGTCAGGTACAGCTCGGGTTGCCGGATTTGAAGTGGAAGGGGGACACCCTGAAATGCGGCGCGAAATTGGAGTTATATCTCATTCGACCGCCCTATATGGAGATTTGACCCCCTTGGAAAACCTGATTTTTTTTGGAAAAATGTATGGTCTGGGCCGTCTTAAGGAGTTGGCTCTGACCGCCCTGGAAGATGTGGGGCTAGCACCACGCAGGCATGACCCAGTGAGAACTTTTTCCCGTGGCATGATACAGAGGCTTTCAATAGCCCGAGCCATTTTGCATGATCCTTCCATATTGTTCCTGGATGAACCTTTCACAGGCCTGGATATCCAAGCTTCTAACGTTCTCAAAGAGAATCTTATTACTTTGCATAATAAGAAGAGAACTATATTGATGACCACGCATGACGTGTCCTGTGGCCTGGAAATGTGTGACAAGGTGGCTTTGCAGGTGATGGGACGATTTGCATTTTTCGAAGATGTTGAGGGGATCAATAAGGATAAATTTGAAGAGATGTATTTTGATGCAGTTCGCGATAAGCAATTTGCCATGGGTATTCGTCACTCCTGATCTCAGACTAAAGCTATGAACCTTTTTATAAGTCAAGTCTCTGCCATTGTATGGAAAGATTTTACAATAGAGTTCAAGACTCGAGAACTGTTCAGTGCGATGTTTATCTTCGCATTGTTGGTTATTCTGATATTTATTTTTTCCGTGAACTTGAGTGTTGTCGAGGCCAGTGAAGTTGGACCTGGGATATTGTGGGTGGCATTTCTATTTTCTGGCACTATAGGACTGAACCGATCTTTTGCGCTCGAAAAAGAGAATGGATGTCTTATGGCCTTGATGTTGATGCCCGCAGACAGAACGGCAATTTATTTTGGAAAATTGATCAGTAATTTTGTCTTTTTGACCATTATGGAATTGTTCATATTGCCACTTTTTATGATCTTCTTTAACATCGATCTTTTAGAACATTTATTCCCTCTTTTGATTGTAATATTTTTGGGGACCTTGGGCTTTTGTGCCTTGGGGACTCTGCTGTCCTCATTAGCATCAAACCTAAAAACCCGGGAAATTATGTTGCCCATTTTACTCTATCCCCTGCTGGTGCCTATTGTCATTGCAGTGGTTCGGATGACGGGGCAGGTTCTGGCAGGAGAGCCCCTGTCAGAAATGATGAATTGGATTGGTTTGACGGCTTCATTTGATATCATTTATATTGGTGTTTCCATTATGACTATCGACCATATTCTGGAGGAATGACGGAATGGATTATTTAGGGTTTTTATTTGCGGCCAATGCATTTGTGTGGGGCGGCATTATTTATTATGTGTTTACGCTCAAGCAACGCAACCGCGCTCTTGAAAAAGATCTTGAATTGCTGAAAGAAACCCTGAGCAGGGAAGGGTAATGATGAGCTCTGACGCAGTAGAAGAAAATGAAGAAGAAAGCTCTATCCTTGTCTGGATGACGGGCTTAGCATTTCTGGCAGCGATTATTGCGATCTTTATTTATGTGCCTACTGAACGGACGGAAGGTGTAGTGCAGCGGATTATGTATTTCCATATTCCTTCTGCCTGGCTTTCATTTTTTGCGTTCTTTGTGGTTTTTATTTGTTCTATTCTTTTTCTTTGGAAGAAGGAGCGAGAATGGGATATTTATGCCCATGCCTCGGCAGAAATCGGCGTAATTTTTTGTTCTTTGGTATTAATCACCGGGCCGATTTGGGCCAGGCCGATTTGGGGTGCTTGGTGGGTTTGGGATGCTCGGCTCACATCTACCCTGATACTCTGGATAATATATGTGGCTTACCTCATGTTGCGGGCACAAAGCGAAGCAGGCTCCATGCGGGCTCGCTATGCTGCCGTACTTGGTATAGTAGGGTTTCTTGATATTCCACTTATCCACTTTTCCGTACTCTGGTGGCGAGCATTTCATCCCCAACCCAAGGTCATTTCCTCTGAAGGGATTGGTAAGGGAATGGAAATCGGGATGCTGGCAACGTTAGGTATCTCCTTATGTGCTTTCACCTTGCTTTATTTTTTATTGATGGGTGTACGGGTACGGCAAGAAAAATTGAAAGATGAAATTGATAGGCTCAAAAGAGAAACGCTCTATTCGTCTTAAGGACGGACTGCTGGGCTTGTTGATCATTGTTGCCCTAGTTCTTCTTATTCTCAGTTTTCAAAATACCAGGCCAGGAAACCCTGAACTGGAAATTGACTTGAGTCAGTATAAGCCGGAGGCAGGCTATCTGGCCCCCCGGTTTAGACTAAGAAACCTCAAAGGTAATCTTGAAGGGCTTGACGATCATTCCGGAAAAGTGATCGTTGTCAATTTCTGGGCAACTTGGTGCGTCCCTTGCATTAAGGAAATGCCTAGCTTCGAAACTTTGTATCGCCGTTATCGTTCGAAAGGGTTGACCCTTCTCGCAGTTAGTCTTGACAAGGAGGGTTCCTCCAAGGTTCAAGAATTTGTGGATAAATATGAATTATCCTTTCCCGTATTGCTGGATACCGATGGGGTTGCCGAAAAACTTTATCCCTCATTTACAATTCCATTTACCTATGTTGTCGATAAATGGGGCAGAGTTGTTGCCCGCGTCGATGGTGCCAAGGACTGGGAGTCCGCCGAGACCTTTAAGGCGATAGAGCATCTTTTAAATCAATAATACCTGAGGAATGTGTCCAATGATAAATGATGATAATGCCCAGTCTGTCAATGAAAGGTTTTATGAAGCCTTTAATAAGAGAGACCTTGAGAAGATGAAGGCGGTTTGGGGAGAAGATGAAAAGACAATCTGTGTCCACCCCGGTTGGCCTCCTCTTAAAGGGTTGGAGTCGATTCTCAATAGTTGGGCAGGAATTTTTGAGAACTCAGGCAATATGGAGATTCAAATCTCTGATGTGCGGGTTTTGGATACGGAGCATCTGGCTTGGGTTTCCTGTATTGAGAAACTTTTTACTATTGCTGAAAGTGGGGTGTTGGTTTCCCAGGTTTTTGCTACCAACTTGTTTCACCTTGAGGGTGATACATTGAAGATGATAATGCATCATGCTTCACCTCTTCCTGTTGCTCGTGGAACGGAAGACGTAACACTAAACTAGTCCCTGCATTAATTTATTGAGTTTCTTCTAAATATGAAATATGGATTAATGTTTTAAGAAGCATGCGACATGATGGCCTGGCGCGACTTCTTCAAGGTCAGGCATTTTTTCTTCGCATTGTTTTTCTTTGATAGGGCAACGATTTTGAAAGTTGCATCCTTTTAGGGGGGGTGTGGCGTTTGAAATATCGTTCTTTAAAGAGGTTTTTTGTTTTATATGCCCAGACTCCAATCTTGGAATTGCATTTAGCAGGGCGAGAGTGTAGGGGTGTTGGGGCGAATTATATATTTGTTCACTGTCAGCAATCTCGACGATTTTCCCAAGATACATCACTGCTACTCGGTCACAAAAATATTCGACGACCCGCAAATCATGAGAAATAAATAGATATGAGATGCCCAGGTTTTCTTTCATATCTAGCAATAGATTGGTGATTTGAGCTTGTATGGATACGTCTAAAGCCGATACCGGTTCGTCAGCCACGATCAACTTTGGATTTAAGGCGATGGCTCGGGCAATGGCAATGCGTTGAAGTTGACCTCCGCTTAATTCGTGGGGATACCGATTAAAATAATCGGGTGCAAGGCCCACTTGCTCTAATAGCTGGGCTGCTTTTTCGGCATTTTCTTTTTTGTCCTGGAACCCATGAATCTCAAAAGGTTCTTGCAGGATATGACCAATGCGTCTACCAGGGTTGACGGAAGAATAAGGGTCCTGGAAAACAATTTGCATTTCTTTTCTCAGCTTTCTCAATTCTGTTTCCTTGAGACTCAGCAGATCTGTCCCGCAAAAACTTAGTTTTCCCGACGTCGGCTCGATCAGGCGGAGTAGGGTTCGGGCCGCAGTCGATTTGCCGCATCCGCTCTCTCCTACAAGTCCCAGCGTTTCTCCTTCGTATAGGGTGAATGAAATTCCATCCACTGCGCGAACGGGATCTGCTTGAGCTTCAAGAAATCTCTTTTTTTTGAAGAAGTGTTTCTTGAGATTTTGAACTTCCAGAAGTTTTTCAGTTTTCATAATGACTCTGGCTCAAGGTGGCAACTGACTTGCCGCTGGTTATCTAATTGACGCAACTGTGGGTTTTGAGTTTTACAAATCTCCATGACCCATGAACAACGAGGGTGAAACGGACACCCGGAAGGGCGCTGGTCTAGACTTGGAACGCTACCTGAA
>DUAA01000092.1 GCA_012961055.1 Nitrospinaceae bacterium | reverse complement strand
CAATTTTGAACGAAAAGCAGCTTACCTACCTATGACCAGAAACGGTGACAGTAGAACTATACCGCTCTCCAGTAGTGCAGTCGAAGTGCTTCAGGCTCTACCAAGACATATCTGTGATACTGTTTTTCCGATCTCTCCAGAAGCGTTGCGTGGAGTCTGGAGACGAACAATAAAAAATGGGGCTAACCCAGATAACTACCTTAAATAACGTTTAACCCATTGTTTTATAATGGACAATTGGGTTGATGGATCACTGTCGTTAAAACGCCACTCACATTCCTTCAAATATAGGCCGAATTGAGCCTTCGGGACACCGTTGAATTTGCGCATATGGCGTTTGGCCTGGTTCCAAAAGTTCTCAATCCCATTGATGTGGTTCTTCTTGTCTGCAAAGAGTTCGGAGTGGTTGATTCTAAAATGTTTAAAGTCAGAAACATCCAACACGTTGTAGGCCTTCCAGCTGTCCGAATAGACAATGCTGTCAGGAATGACCTTGCGTTTGATAATAGGGATTAGAGTTTCTGAGGAAGCATCGCTGATAATCTTCGTGTAGACCCTTCCTCCCCGTTTCAACAAGCCAAATACGGGGATTTTCCCGGCAGCACCCCGTCCGCGTTTCCCTTTACGTTTGCCGCCAAAATAACTTTCATCGACCTCGATCTCGCCGCCAAACATAGCTTCGCTTTCAGCTTCCAGTTCCAAAACGATGATCTCGCGTAGACGAAGAAAAAAGAAAGCCGCCGTCTTGCGGTTAACACTACAAAGACTGGCCGCTGTCAGAGCCGTAGATCCAGAAACAAAATGCTCTATCAGGCGGTCTTGTTTATATTTGCTGAGCCGACTCTTCCGCATAGGTCCCATGATAACCCCAAAATCAGGTTATCTGGGTCAGCCCCTTATTCTAATGTTAATTCAAATGAATACGAAGCTGCTTACAATAGCTTCAGGTGCGCCGGCAGGCGGAATTACGCTTAAATCAGTAGGAATTGCTCTGCCGGTCGGGGATCATATGGAAGGCAAGGCTGTTGATCACCTCGGCC
>DUAA01000091.1 GCA_012961055.1 Nitrospinaceae bacterium | reverse complement strand
CGCCATTGTCGCCCTCAAAAAACTTAAGGAGCCCTGCGAGATTAAATTAACGACCGATTCGCAATACGTCGTAAAGGGAGTGACTGAATGGGTGAAAGGCTGGGTTCGCAATGGATGGAAAACGGCATCACGCCAACCGGTAAAAAACCAGGAGCTTTGGCAGGAGCTGCATAAATTGAACCAGCACCATACCATCACCTGGGTTTGGGTCAAAGGCCACAGCGGCCATATCGAAAATGAACGTTGCGACCAACTGGCAAACGAAGCGATCGCTGAACTTTAGTTTTTTTAAGACACAGCTGCATCAAACACAGTAGCCCTTTAGCTAACGAACTATCCTTAATAACAGCATGTTTTTAGATTGGAAGCTAAAATGAATTTGATCCCGAGAAAGTCTCTTTTCAAAAAAAGGTCACCGCTCCCTTATATTTTTCTACTGAGTCTTTTCTTTTTAGTCGCATCCTGCTCAACCAAAGGGCCAGATTTTCCTATCAAGTCCTACCCTAAACAGACCGGGAAATATGACAGTTCTGAGAATTACGATTTCAGCTCTCGTAAAGACCGGCCTTATCCCGAAGGAGACGACTCAAAAAGCAGGACTGGCACCCAACAAGACCTTAAACCATTCAGCGGGCTTCAGACCCTTGCTGATCTGAAAGGGTTCGCTGATGACTTGGATAAAACCTCTATGGAAAAAGCTGTCATAAACCAGCTTCAGGCTATGCAGAATCAGGATCCTTCCACTCCGGTACGTTTAGGATCGTTCACCCTCACCCGCGGTCGACTTGTAAAAACTCTGGAAGCATTTTTAGATATTATCAAACAGGATCTCCCTTCTGAAGAATTCAATAAAAAAATAACTGACGAATTCGTTCTTTACCGGGTCGGCAAAGGGGCAAACAAAAAAATGCTGTTCACCGGCTATTATCGACCGGTCATCCAGGCTAACCCGGTACAAACTCCTCTCTACCGTTTTCCCATTTACCGGATGCCTGAAAAAGAATTTCATCAAGTAAGACACGAAAAGGGAATCCAACTGATTGACACCCGTACCAGGATTAAACAAATTCACCAACAGGGTGCAGAAAAAAAATGGCAGCGTCTCACCCGTGAAGAAATTGATCGCAAAGGAGCATTAAAAGGACAAGGACTGGAAGTCGCCTGGTTCAAGGACGACCTCGAGCGATTTTTTCTTCACATTCAAGGTTCCGGCATTCTGGAGTTTCCCGATGGTAGTCGACAAGCCGTTGGCTATCAAGGCTCCAATCAATATTCCTATACAGGAATCGGGAAGCTGATGATTAGTGATGGGGTCATTGATGTCTCACAAGGTTCTATGCAGGGCATCAAAAAATATTTCAAGGATAACCCGCAAGATATCTCAAAGTATCTCTACCAAAACAAACGTTATATATTTTTCACCACCAATGGGGAGGGGCCTCGTGGGTCAGGCGGAGGAGAGTTGGTAGGCGGACGATCTTTAGCCACTGACAAATCCATCTACCCGGCAGGAGGACTGGCCTTCATCAAGGTCAAGCAGCCCATCCTAGATGAGAATAACAAAATTGTGCGCTGGCAACCCATTTCCAGATTCGTTGTGGATCAGGATACGGGAAGTGCTATTCGAGGTCCGGGTCGGGCCGACCTGTTTTTTGGAACTGGGGATATCGCTGGTGCTAAGGCTGGTCACTACTATGAACGGGGAGAAATTTATTACCTGATCAAAAGAAGTTGATCATACTTCGCTGAACAACGGCACCAGCCGCTTATAAAAAAACCCAATCTTTCACAAGGTCTCCTCCGTCGTCAAGAGAAGCCTAAACCTTTACCCTCAACTAAGTGGCTGACCAACCATACCTCCCAATTAGCGGAACAAACTTGCAAGCTCCTAACTCGCAACGGCTTATACGACCTCCATTTTTAGTTAACACTACCAGTTTCTGATTATCCGTATCACCAGTAGGTGCCACCAATTTACCACCTTCTCCCAACTGTTTGATCAACGATTCAGGAATTTCCTTAGCCGAAGCCGTGATCAAGATTGCATCAAACGGCGCCTGGTCGGGCCATCCGTATGTCCCATCAAACATCTTAAAAACAATGTTCATATAGTTCAATCCTTCCAAAACCTTTTGGGCTTTTCGGGAAAGGTTGTTCAAACGTTCAATGGTAAAAACCTGACGTGCCAGTTCTGCAACAACGGCTGTTTGATAACCTGAACCAGTACCAATTTCCAAAACCTTTTCCTCACCCTTCAAACCTAGAGCAGCTGTCATAGCTCCCACGATATAGGGCTGAGAAATAGTCTGGTTTTCTCCAATTGGAAGGGGGGTGTCGCCATAAGCGCGATGTAGCAATGAATCCTGAGCAAACAAGTGGCGTGGCACACGGCTCATTGCTTCCAGCACACGCAAGTCTTTGACTCCTCGCTGGACCAATTGCTCATCGACCATTTTACGACGTTGTCCGGCGTGGGACTGAATCATTTCTGGGGTTACACGGTTCATTGCTTCTCCACATCTAGCCGGCTAGCCCACCGGTCAAATCACACATTAACCCACTGAATCTCTTCGAGAAAAGTGTGCCATTTCTTCCGTTAAATTCATGCCCCGCAGAAAAATCAGACAAAAACTATTTTTAGCTAGCAGAAAGCATAAAGGAGTGGTCACTGCATACCCCCTGGCTGGGAGATAATCAGGAAAGGTACCGGTTATCTGGATCCATTTCCTCCCAATCAATTTTACGAAACGGATCCACTCCGGTATTTGAATAAGGCAGAG
The DNA here is from genome assembly GCA_012961055.1 of Nitrospinaceae bacterium. Classification (GTDB taxonomy): domain Bacteria; phylum Nitrospinota; class Nitrospinia; order Nitrospinales; family VA-1; genus LS-NOB. The sequence goes on along the minus strand of DUAA01000091.1, from coordinate 3,225 downwards.
CCTTCAGTCTTTTGGGGTTTTGATAATAAAGCCATTCCCAGTCGTCTGACCGCTTGTCATACCTGAGAAGGTAGATATTTTTGTCATCCGCCTTGACTTTAAAGTAAGAAGAGCCCTTCCCATACCAGCGGTCTATAATCTCCTCAACCTTATAACGATTATCTCTAAAGATGAAGGCAGCTGGATTTCTTTGCGACCCGATACTTGTGTGATATTCCACCTTAAACATGCGGTGATGGTATGCCTTTCAATAATGATTGTAAAGGGTTAAAGTTTCTCGCTGTAAAAACCCCTCTGGAATTTATTTGCTCCCGTTAACCAGAAACCAGCAAGAGCATTTCTAGCCGAGATAACTCTTTACCAACAGATAAAACCATTGCTCATTACCCCTAAAACTCCACACATGGTAGATACTTAAGTAGTGGAAGATTTTTTGTTGAGTTCATTTAAAATTTCCTCGACCTCGGCCTCAACTTCTTCCAACTTTCTCCATTCCCAGACTTTCAGGTGGGACCCCATATAGTAAGAATGGTCCAAAAGGGATTCGCCATCCATCATTCCCCACTTTCCATCTTCCGTTTCGGTCAACGCCTCATATATGGGGTTTTCCGTAGAAGTAAAAAATAGTTCTGTGTCTTCAGGGTTGATGGGTTTGCCCAGAAGGACCTTCATAGTGACATCATCCAATTCGTACTGATTCTCAACGGATTTCAAAGCGTCTTCCATAGAGCTACCGGTTTTCATTTTTTTGTTGATTTCATCCTCAATCGCCTTGTTTCGCTTGGCGAAGGGATAATGTGTGTAATCCAGATCATGACCAATATGAAAATCCAAATCAGGAAAGTATAAATAAGTCCAATCCCCGAAATCAATCTCAATGCCCTCGGAAGCACCATATTCCTTTGCCTTTTCAGGAGCTTTTTGAATCAATTGATTGTGAATCTTCACAAACCGTTTCATGCTGTCAAAAACCAGCGCGTGGTAATAAGCATTCATGCGGCACCAATTGTTGCTGGCACTATGACCATTGACCAGTTTCCTCAGTAGAATCATCAGTGTTTCCGCATCCGCAAATCGGTGTGAAATGGGAAAGGCTTTCTGGAGGTAATCGCCCAACTGCCTCGTATCTCCATCAGTTTTTTTAATATTGAGTAGCAAATGCGTCTTCGCATAATCCAGCGCATGATAAATCAATCGTTCGTGGTTCAATTTTCGCTGATACTCCATATATTGCTTCAATTCATCTTCATCCGACTCTTTTGAAATTTTAGGCTGGTTCTGGGTGATATCTTTGGCAAAAGCTAACATTATGTCTCTCTTAAAATTTATTTTGAAAGCCTTATTTTGACGCTTTAGAGCATCGATTTCAAGGTATTTTAATGCACTCACATGAATTACTACTCTTTATGGCCTATCGCCCTAAGTCAGTGTATTGACAAGCACAAAACAGTCTGCTAGCTTAGTCCTGTTACTATAATGTCTAATTTACTGGTGGTGTAAAGTATGCCTTGGGATGATTTACATGAGTCGAAAGGCTCCGAAGAGCGATTTAAAGGAGGGGGTGGAGGACCGCAAAAACCACCTTTTGATATTCCACAAATTAAAATTCCACAATTCAAACCATCCATAGTGCTATGGATTGTTCTCGGCCTCTTGGTGGTTTGGATTATTCCGGGAACCTTTTATTTTGTTGAGCCGGATGAAGAGGGCGTGGTCACCCTATTTGGGAAATATGATCGCACCACGCAACCAGGTTTACATTTCAAATATCCATCTCCTATCGAGCATGCTGCAACCCCTAAAGTTCGCCAGATTCAGAGAGCAGAAATCGGATTTAGGACTTCACAAGGAAGACCCTTGCAAAGGGTACCCGCCGAATCTCTTATGCTGACAGGCGACCAAAATATTATCGATATCAATCTTGTGGTGCAGTACAAAATCATGGATTCCGTGCAATACCTTTTTAATGTGCGACGACCCCACAAACTGATTAGGGACTCCACAGAGACGGTCATCCGTGGAATTACCGGTAGCAAAAATATTGATGAGGCATTGACCACCGGAAAGGCGGAAATTCAAGTTCTCGCTAAAGACCAGATTCAGACACTTCTTAATAATTATGAGTCGGGCCTGCAGGTTGTAACTATCCAACTTCAGGATGTTCACCCACCTGAGCAAGTCGCAGCGGCATTTAAAGATGTTGTCAGCGCACGTGAGGATAAAGAGCGGATGATCAACGAAGCACAAGGTTACCGCAATACCATCATCCCGCAAGCACGTGGTGAGGCAGCAAAAATTTTGCGAGAAGCTGAAGGGTATCGTGAGCAAAACATCAAACGAGCTGAGGGTGATGCCGACCGTTTCATGAAACAATATACGGAATACAAGAAAGCCCCGGATATTACTCGCAAAAGAATTTATCTGGAAACCATGGAGGAAGTTCTGCCAAACGTTAAAAAATTTATTATGGGGAAAAAGGGTAGTGGGGTTTTACCGATCCTCCCTCTCGGTGGTAATCTAATGGGAGGAACTAAATAATTATGAAATTAAATTCTCTGGTTATAGGGGGTATTCTGGCAATCGTTATATTATCCTCTTGCATGTTCACGGTCCATATGACCCAAAGCGCGATCGTATTGGAACTATCTAAACCTAAAGAGATCATTACGGAGCCCGGGCTATATTTCAAAATCCCCTTTCTCCAAAAGGTCCGGTATTTTTCCAATCAGTTGCTGGATAATGATTCTAAGCCGACTGAGGTTATCACCAAGGACAAGAAAAACCTGCTGATTGATAATTTCACCATGTTCCGCATTACAGACCCTTTGAAATTCCTGGAAACCGTTCGTGGGGAAAACGGCGCAAGGGCACGCCTAGACGATATTATTTACTCCGAGTTACGGGTTGAAATTGGTACGCATGACTTGCACGATATCGTCACGGGAACACGCGATGCGATCATGGCGACCGTTACCAAAGAAGCAAACATCAAAGCTAAAGAATATGGCATAGAGGTTATTGAAGTTCGTATTAAGAGAACAGACTTACCGCCAGAGGTAGCTAATTCCATTTTTAACCGGATGCGCACCGAACGCCAGCGCATCGCCATGGAATACCGCTCTGAAGGAAAAGAAGAAGCCACCAAAATCCGAGCTGAAACAGACAAGGAAAAAACAATTATAGTCGCTGAAGCCTATAAAATGGAGCAGGTAATTCGTGGTGAAG
>DUAA01000090.1:1924-6018 GCA_012961055.1 Nitrospinaceae bacterium | reverse complement strand
GCAGTGCCAAAATAATATCGGGGAGACATAAAAAAACCTTATCAATTAATAATCATAAACGACCACTCACTACCGTCATTATTTTTTCAAGGAATCTCTTCGATCCGAACCACATTGGTCCAATTGGGAATACCTGCCGGAACCCGGGTAGTGATCACCACCCGGCATCTTTCTTCCTGTGTTATACAGATAATTTCTTGCCCTTGTTTTAACTGAATTTAGTCTAGCTCGAATTGTCCCACTCGGAGTTTTGGGTCCTGAAGATCCAAAAGAACACCTATAAAGGTATAGCACTCATTCTCCACTTCTCAGACCCACTGAATCTACTGCGGGAAGGTTAAGCTTAAAAATATTAACTCCCTTAGCTACCAAGTTCCGGATCGCCGGTTTACTACCACTTGCGTGCCCCAACGCTGCAATGGTTTCAATCAATATGGTCGCCATAACCGCTCTTTATTTTTTTCTCTGGAAAAAGAGAGTAGTTTTCAGGGATTTTCCTGAAAGGCATCATCAGCAAACTTTTTAAAGACACTTCATCGCTGGTACGAAACTTATTTACCCCGATTATTATTTGGGGTTGTGATTTTAAAGCGTCATGAATATATGTTCCTAAAACCCTATCCCAAATAGATAGGTTAAAACCAAAATTTGAGTTGGTTTCCCTTTTTTCTACTGAATGATGAATGCGATGCATATCTGGCGTTACAATCACATATCGTAGCAGACGGTCAAGCCTTTCCGGCAAAGAAATATTAGAATGAGAAAATTGCGCCATTCCATTTAGGATCGCTTCGAAGATCAACACCGTCATCGGCAAAGGACCGAGAGCAAAGATCAGCCCTATCTTAAATAACATGGAGCCCATTATCTCTATAGGATGAAATCGTAAACCTGATGAAACATCCAAGTCGAGGTCAGAATGATGCACAATATGAAAGCGCCAGAAAAACGGAATCATATGCAACACGACATGCTGGATATAAATCATCAGATCCAGAACAACTATACACAGAAAGGTTTCTAGACCCTCTGGCCATTGGAGGTAATTGAACAGTCCCCACCCCCTTTCCTCGGCAAATTGGGCGGTTCCAAATGCTGCCGCACCAAAGAATAGCCGCACAACCACAATATCGATTCCCATTAATGCCAAATTAATCCTTAACCGAGAAATTTTAGAGTCAACAGTGGGATGCCGTTGAATAATGGATTCCAACCCCAGCATTAATATAAAAATAGTTAAAAAAATCACAAATCGAATCTGTTGGGCATCCATAAATTTTAAAAAAGATCTCTATAATTAATTATTTTTGGCTCTGTAGATTTTTAGGGTACTGCTAATTACCACTCTACACAAACCAAATTTGCATGAAGCAATGATTCCCTCTTAATTTTCGCTCCTTAAAATTTCACGGAAATTTTAGTTCCTGCCAGAAGCTGACTCGTTTGTTAGCATTTTTTTCCTTTAATGCCCCATCCCACAGAGCTAGGGCTATCATGGCTTTTCCTGCCGCATAAAATTGCGCGTCAAAAGGGCTGTCAGTGACCAGATCGCGAATGAAAACCACCGTCCATTTCCCATCCCGCCACATTCCTTTACCCTGTACCTGCTGGTCTTCCAGAGTCTGTACAGTGAGGGTACCGAATCCTGAGGAGTTGAGTTCTTCTACCGCCTCTTCTCGAAATGGATCCAACTTCATAGAATGGGAATCGATCTCCCTACCCATCACTTGCTGGCTGGAATCAGCCCTCCAATGCCAGATATTCACGGGCTTATTACTTTCACCCATTCCATAATAGGTAGACTGGATGGATGATTTTGAAACAAACTGCAAAGCAGCCCCATCCAAAAACCGGGAATAACCAGGTTGGGCTAAATCAGGGCTGACATCCGACCACTGCAGACGAAACGCAATCTTCTTATTGTTGCGTAAAGACTGTACAGTAAGCATGTTGGTCCCTTTATAAATTGATTGCAAGGACCTTAGTTTGACCTGAGCTTTAGGAGCCTGCTCCCAGATAATGGCTTGAGGAAAAACATCCAGATTTTCAGAAACTCGTAAAGAGTAAATCGTTCTAGACATTTTCGCCAATGCTGAACCTTGTTGTTTATAACGAGACTGCAGAAAATGGACCAGATGCCACAATTCGTCTCTTGAAACATAATCGTAAGCATTCATTGGAGTACCATCCATTCCGGTAATCAGCGTCTGATACACCTCATCGGAGGACGCTCCCCTCTTGTAGAGTTCAGTCCATCTCAGATCATAGACCTTGGAAAGATTACCCCAAGCATCGTTGAGTTCTTGTCCCAGAAAGCCTACTCTTTCTCCTTCTTTACCATGACACCGGTCACACCGTAACTCTCGATACAACACGGCCCCTTTCTTAATCGAAAGCCTATCGAAAGCCGGTTCCAGCCCAATGGGCATAATATAATCAGGGGACTCCAACTGGAACCGGTCCGAAAAAATTTTAATATATTCAACTAATGCCAGAAGGGTCTGATCATTGAGGACGTCTCCCCATGCAGGCATTGCAGTTCCCGGCACCCCATTTCGAATGGTTCTATACAAATCCTCATCGCGAGGTAGAGCATTGCTTGGGGTCGAACGAAACTTGAAAACCCCTAGCGTCATATCCCTAGAATGCGGGTACAAATACGGGGAAGTCTTACCCTTACCTTGCCCCTGTTCCCCGTGACAATGGATACAAAATTGCCGATAGGCTATTTTCCCTTTGCTTAAAAGATCTGCCTTTTCCCTTGCTGTACCACCTGCAGGGTCGGTCATCCCAATAAGGTCTTCAATGGTTTTGGATTTAATGCCCGGGAGGTGATCCTGACTTTCTGAAAAAACTTGAACAGGTATGAAAAATAGAAGGACGGAGAAAAAAAATACCGTTGATTTAACAGTCAAGCCCATCGGGGCTCACCTCTTGTTAAGAAGAAGGGAATTAGTAAAAATTTCTCATTATCGGTTCACTTTCCATCAGAGGACTCATTTTTCTCCGATGCTAAATTTCTCTCTTTTTCTTTTTGGTAGTTTTTGATCCGTGCTTCTGAATTCCGTCGCGCGAGCACGATGCAGGCCTCAGCCATCAGGCCGAGAAACCAGAAGGTGGTAAAGAATATTACCCACATGAAGAAGAGATTGAACCAGTATTGGTTAGGCGTATAATCTGTCGAAATATGAACAAGGGAACTGATCTTTTCCTGCTCTACAGTTGAGGCCTTGATATAACTCATGTAGAAAGGATGCTTGTTCTTGTAAGCATATGCGATTTGTTCATTCCGGTCCATCCTGACGAACTTCATCACCTGCTGATTTTTTTCTTTAAAAAACACTCTCATTTTAACCACTTCGGGCGAATCCGGGGGAGTACTTTGATAATACCAAATCACAACGAAGGTTGTCAGCAGCATTGAAACCCAAAGAGAAATTCGGCTAATCAATTGCTCTTTGGCATCTTCAATTTCCTCCAATACTGGTTTTTCTTCTTCCATGGAGCCCCTTTAAGTTAAAACCTGTTTTTTTCTAATAAACATACCAGACCCCGAAAACGAATTCCAGTTGCAGATTCATTCGAGGGTCTTTAGTATAGTTTAAGCATCACCCCACCCCATCGTACTTTTCCAGGAACTTTGCATGCAAGCTCAAAAACCGATTGGTTATATTCGTCTGTTAAAGCAGAATCCATCGTTTCGCAATCTGTGGTACGGGCAGGTGGTGTCTGAATTGGGAGACTGGCTCAATAGCATCGCTATTTATGTACTGATTCTAAAACTAAGCGACTCCGGAATGGCCATGGCGGGAGCCATGATGGCAAAGCTCCTGCCTATTGTTCTGGTCAGTCCCATAGCCGGGGTGGTCGTGGACCGTGTCAGCCGAAAAAGCGTAATGGTTGTCAGCGACCTGCTGCGTTTCGTGGTGGTACTAGGGTTTCTCCTGGTGGAAGATCAAGACACTTTGTGGCTGGTATATGCACTGGTCATTATTGAGATTTCGCTATCAGGTTTTTTTGAACCAGCGCGAAGTGCAATCATCCCTTCCCTCGTTCCGAAACAGGATCTGGTAACCGCAAATGCGTTGAGCGGG
>DUAA01000090.1:0-1890 GCA_012961055.1 Nitrospinaceae bacterium | reverse complement strand
TTGGGGGGTGGGATCGTCTATTTATTCGGAATAAAAATTGCTTTTATATTGGATGCAAGCACCTTTCTACTTTCAGCTTGGTTCATTTCAAAAATACCCCACCGAGCAAAACCTGAGAAGGTCGATTCACCCAAACAAACCGGTTATCAGGAATTAACTGACTCCATGCGCTATTTACTAGCCGAACCCATGGTTCTGGTGTTGTCATTATTAAAAGCCGGCCTGGCTGTGGCAGGAGGCATCATGACCCTTATTCCCTTGATGGCCAGCCGCCTATTGTCCATTTCGCCTTCATTAGGAGTAGGTATTCTCTATTCTGCACGTGGATTGGGCGCTGCTCTAGGGCCTATTCTGGTTAAACGGATTTTCGGGGAAAACGCCACGATTTTGCAGTGGGCCATTGCAGGTGCATTTTTTCTGAAAGCCCTTGCCTATATTTTTATCTCCTATTCCCAAAATTTCTGGATGCTTTCCCTTGGTGTTGGTTTAGCCACCTTATTTGGCTCTATTATCTGGGTTTTCAGTTCGGCTTTAATTCACCTTACCGCCCCGGACCATTTTCTGGGCCGTATTTTCAGTTTTGAGCTTGCCCTGCTAACCTTGGTAATGGGTTTCAGTAATTTGGGCGTGGGCTATGCGGTGGACGGATGGAACATGGAAATTAAACAAATTACATTATGGATGGCAGGACTGGTCCTTGTTCCGGGGCTATTATGGTTGGTATTCCTCGTATTTCTTCGAAATAAACTTCAACAGGGGGAATGCGTCGGCTCCATTTGCCCTGTTGACCCAAGTGGGTTTAACCCAAATCCTCTGACCGAGAATCTCCGCACTAAAATTCAAGATAAAATGAAATATTCGGCGACCGACTTTCCAATATCGAAATGATTAATAATTTTGGAAGAATCTTCCTGAGTTTTGGCCCATCGATACGCTTCTTCAACATCCTCAACCCTTCCCAAAGCATGTAAAACCCCAACCGAAATGAAACAGGTCGCCAAATCAGTCGACTGAGAAAAACGAATCAGCATATCCATCATCGCATCCTGCTCACTAAGGCTGCGATACTTACCAACCAGATTTTGAATATTCTCCTCCCCGTAGGTATTGGCGTAGGAAGCTCCAATGCCTGGTTCCTGATACAAATGTAGGATTTCTTCTTCCAGGGAATTGTCCAATTAACTCTCTCTACTTTCCGGAGCAGGATCTTTTTTAACCCAGAACTCTTCAAATTCTTCCTGATAAGATAACTTAGAAAAATCTTCCATACGGTCCAGGAATACCTTACCTTCCAAGTGATCAATTTCATGCTGCAAAACCACCGCCTCAAAACCCTCTACACGTTTTTCTATTTTTTTGCCTTGCCGGTCATAAGCAGTGAGCGTCAACGAAGTGAATCTTGGAACTAATCCACGAAAATCAATGAGACTCAAACAGCTTTCCCATCCCAGAACCTTTTCACCGCTAAAATCTGACAAGACCGGGTTAACCAAAACAGTTAATGGGATAGAAGACTCTTCCGGGTACCTCTCATTATTGTCATATTCCAACACCACGATTTTGATAGATCGATTGACCTGCGGAGCAGCAAGACCCACTCCCCCTTCCTTATGCATGGTTTCGATCATATCATCTATAAATTTCTGCAGCTCCCCTTTCGGTTTCACCAAACCTTTTAGATCCACTTCCGCTGCTACTTGCCTCAAAACTGGGTTGCCTAATTTAGCGACCTTCAGAACTGACATAAATAACCTCTGCGCAAATCAGGGTATCGCTGTAACCTTAAAAAACAGAGAACACTCATATATTTTATATGGTTCATGACTAGTTAATAAGCGGTTTTTCGATAGTTTTTAATAGTAATTGACACATGTTTTCATCTCGACGATT
>DUAA01000089.1:5195-6046 GCA_012961055.1 Nitrospinaceae bacterium | reverse complement strand
CAACAAAGGGGTTACGGAAAATACCGTAGCCCCATTTTATTTTGCGTTACCTATAAGTTACCAACTGGACTGTTTACAGTAAAACAGGCTCTCCTGAATGTTTACCGTATAAAACTCTACCCCTAACTTCCCATTCCCCCCCCCATACTGTATTACACTGCGGTCGTTGCTTACCATTGTTTAAAGTTTTACCGCTGGTCTTTAATTTAAATTAAAGGAGAGTTGGGTCAAGTTGGTACCACTTAACAACTTGTTTTCATCCCGAGTTACGCCTAATCCGTTTGCATACAACCAACCAAGAGTGAATTACGCGGCAGCCTTTCGGAACCATTTGACTGCCCCTTTGTGGTCTCCCTACAGGTAATGTAGCTTCTTTCTGCGTAATCCATGAAACGGTTTTCCCCTCTGCCTCCGTGTTAAATTCTTCCACGGTGGTGATTAGATTTGAAGAGCTATTTCAAAATATTTCTTGCTTTATTTACTTAACTCTTTATTATTTGCAATGTTCAGGTATTTTTTAGAAGAAATTTTGGTTTTCTTTTGAAAAAGTAAAAGGGAAGGCTGTGAAATTCAGCCGCGGTCCCGCCGCTGTGAGCGTGACGAAATCTGCAAAAGCCACTGATGTTTCGTTGGGAAGGTGCAGAAAGTAGGGTGAACGCGAGTCAGAAGACCTGCCTGAAACAATAGAATTGGCATCTTTCGCGGAAAAAAGGTGTTTGCTCAGACAGCGTTGATTAAGTAAACAGGGTGCGATCAACCTCGGAACTTCCATCAGGAAGTGCGAGGTTTTTTTTTGCCTTAAACAGCAATATTCAAGTGTTTTTAAATTAATGGTTTATGTGGATTCTTAA
>DUAA01000089.1:4762-5030 GCA_012961055.1 Nitrospinaceae bacterium | reverse complement strand
CAAACTATAGCTAAGCAAATATTAGATGAGGTCCAGTACCTAAGAGATAGAACCCAGAAGCTTGAAGATCGGTTGATGGAGTTGGAAGGTCAGGTGGTTCTCTCTGAACCCGAGCTTATCGTAAAACAAAAGGATATTTGGGTTTGTGATGACGGGCAGGAGTTTGACCACCCGGATGGTTCTAAATGTTTGGATGGTAAGAAGCTTCGTAAAAGTTTTACTTATCAACGGGAAAAAGTATATAGAAGGCAAACCATCAGTGAAAAGA
>DUAA01000089.1:0-4710 GCA_012961055.1 Nitrospinaceae bacterium | reverse complement strand
AGTCACTATAGGGGTCAGTGCAACAACCACTGTACAGCAGGCAATTGGTATCGGAAGCGATGCAAATAAGGCTAGCGGTGATTTGTTTGGCATTGGATCGGTAGATTTAATTTTCATTGGAAAACCGGCGCTACACACCATGTTTTTTGCTGATATTGAAGCTATTGGTGGATTCTCCCCCGACAATACAATCAGTAATATATCTGTTTTGAATAGCGATAATGCACGGCGTACCAGCGACAGGGAGCTAAATATTCGGGAAGCTTGGATGGGGTTGGAACTTTTAGATCAGGAGCTTTCACTTTATGCTGGAATGCTCGATTTGACGAATTATTTTGATGCCAATATGGTAGCAAATGATGAAGATTCCCAGTTTATTACGGATACCCTAGTCAACAGCCCTCTTTTGGGAGCACCGGGAAACGGAGGGGGAATTGCTGCAATTTATGACACAAAAACAGGCGCAAACTTTAGGTGGGCTATTCAACGCAGTGATAGCACAGTGAATAGTATGACAGAAGTTTATTCAATTGTGGAGGCAGGGTATTTGTCACATTTTAACGCTATCCCAGAAGGTCATTATAGAGTTTGGTATCGGTTCGATAAAAGTCTAGATAAAGGAAATACGGCGTATGGTTTTAGTGTTGACCAGAAATTAAGCGCTTCTCTATCTCTATTTGGTAGATTTGGACACAAATTTACCAGCAATCAATACAGTGATGATGACTATTTCTATAGCGCAGGCTTTCAATTCAAAAATCGATACATATTCAGTCCGGGAGACTACTGGGCAGTTGGTTATCAACATACTGACCTTGGCAACGAGACTAAGGAATCTCTAGTTGAAGCATATTATAACTTTGACTTGGCAGAAAGTTTAAAAGCCTCGTTTCACCTGCAGTATTTATTCGACTCCAACTCAGGTGGGGTGGATAAAAGTTATTTGCTACCCGGTTTAAGAGTGCATTTCAATTTCTAAATGCTGAATTAATCTATTGAAAATATGAGGAACCAATAAATGAAAAATATATATTTGATAATATCAATGCTTGTATTTTGTTTTCCCTTGAATACATTTAGCGAGGAAGTGATTATTACAGACCCTCGCTCCGTTGTTGTTATCGTTAACCGAGACTCTAACGACCTCAGTTTTATGGATTTAAAGACAAAGAAAATTGTCGGAAAGGTTTTTCTCGGAAAATGGGTCAACCCTCATATGGCGGTTATGACTCCTGATGGACGACGAGTGGTAACAGGCGGAACCCGTGCAAACAAGGCTTACATTATAGATGTTGCCACGCTTAAACTTATCAAATCGATCCCCGTTGATACGGCTCCCGAACATTTGGTAATTACCCCCGACAGCCGTTATTACTATCAGGGAAATCCGGATGGAGATTCTGTATCCATCATTGATCTGGTATCTCTTAAGCGTTTAAAGAACCTTGAAGGTTTTGCCGAGCCTCTGAATATCACCATGCTTCCTGATGGATCAAAAGCTTATGTCGCTAACATGGGAGCCCATTGGGTGGGTGTCATTGATGTGAAACGTCATGAACTGTTAAAAAAAATCAGGATTGGGAATGTCTCTGAAAGGAGCAAGCTTGATCCTGGAAAGTTTCTGGGTGAAATCAATGGCATCTCCAATGCAACCATAACCAAAGACGGAAGGTATCTTTATGCCGCCGATGGGGATATGGGAATCGTGGGCGTAATCGATACCCGCGAAGATAAGTTGATTGCAACGATTAAAGTGGGGGCCAATCCCTGGAGGGCTTATTCAAGTCCGGATGGGACTAAAATGGTGGTGGTGAATAATGGAGATGAGACAGTTTCTATCATAGACATAAAAACCAATTCTGTTATCGCTACCTTTGAAGCAGGCCCTGAAATGATAGGTGTCAATTTTTCGAACGATAAGGCTTTTGTCATCAGCAGAACCAGTAGTTTTCTATATGTCTATGACTTGAAATCTTTGAAACCCGCAGGACGTATTAAGATCGGAACGGGCTTGGAGCTGGAAACAGCTGCAACGGATCCAAAGGGTGAAAAACTCTACCTGACCAGCTCAAGGGACCACTCCATTTATATTATTGATGGAAAAACCCATGCAATTGAAAGAGTTGCTGATGTGGGGCTTTATCCGTGGGGAGCTTTTATTCTGGAAGGACAGGACAACTATTGTCACTGAGAATCTTATAACTATGAGAGGTTCGATTGGAAATATTTTGATTTTGGTTTTCCTATGGGGGGTTCCATCTTTAGTGGAACCCCTTTATGGAAAAGATTTATCCACGTCTGGAGCAGGGGTTCGTATTTCTGCTGAACAGGAAGAAGAAATATCACTCATTCTTGCTGAAGTATCCATCCAAAACATTGAGAAATGGATACGCATCTCCGGGACCATTGATCCTGAGACAGGGGTTGTTAAAGGGCGAGTACTTGGCAAAGAAAAACAACTGATTCGCGAGGGGCAAAAAGTTCATATTTATCCACTCATTGCCAGGCAACCGGTATTGCAGGGTAGAGTTGTCCGTACATTCCAGGATGGAAATGAACTCATTGTAGAGACAGATCTCCAACCTAAATTATATGAAGGTGTCCAATTGTATATAATGGAAATCGTTGTCAATTTTGGCAGACATCTTTCTGTTCCCAACGAGGCCATCATTGAGGAAAAAGGCCGGAGGGTGATTTATGTGCAGGAAGAAGAACACCTCTACGCTCCTAAAAATATACTCAGTGGTATCCGGGGTGAGCTATACACCCAGATTCTTGAAGGGCCAAAACTCGGAGAGAAGGTCGTTACGTTCGGGAGTTTTTTTATCGATGCGCACTATAAATTGCATTACATGAATGAACACAAATCAAGCTCAGATAAAGAAGGTGCATTTGCTCACCACCATCATTAACCGGTCAATCGTCTATCGTAAGTTTATTGTCTTCCTATTAGGGGCGATGAGTCTGCTAAGTATTTATGCTCTCTTCCACTCTCCGTTAGATGCCATCCCTGATATTTCTGACCGGCAAATAATTGTTTATTCCAAATGGTCCCAAAGTCCGAGCCAGCTTGAAAGTAAAATTACCCAACCTATAATACGTTCTCTTTCTGGACTGAAGGGCGTAAGAACATTGCGGGGAATGTCTTATTTAGGCTACTCCTTTATTTATGTGATTCTGGAGAGCAATACGGATAGGGAAAAGCTTAAAGCCCGTGTCAAAGAGATTCTTAATTCCTTAAAGCCAGACCTCCCCAAAGACGCTCGCATTGATTTAGGGGCCGACGCCAGCGGCATGGGTTGGATATTTCAATATGCCCTGGTCAATCAGGATAGCAGTATGGACCTGAGAGAAATCCGTTTGATTCAAGAGGAGAGGATTAAGCGTCCCCTCGAGACGGTGAAAGGGGTTGCGGAAGTTGCTACGGTAGGAGGATTGAAAAAACAATATCAGTTAAAGATTTATCCGCAACTCTTGTCTGCAACGGGTATTTCCCTAAAAGATCTGGTCAATAAGTTAGAAACCATTCTCGATGAAGCTGGGGGAAGAGTTCTTGAGGTGAATAACAGGGACTATCAGATAAGGGGTTCTGCAAATGTGGGTTCCATTGATCAGGTTGAATCTTTAGTGATCGGTCATTCGAATGATGGCCAACCGGTGCTGATCAAAGATATTGGATACATCCAGGTGGGTTATGACCAGAGAAGAGGGATTGCAGACTTGAATGGAGAAGGGGAGGTAGTTGGTGGAATCGTTATCATAGAGCAAGACAAAAATGTTTTGCGGGTAAAGGAACAAATCGCTGAAAAGCTGGCACAAATACAAAGCACTCTCCCCAAAAATTTAAAGATCGTAACCGTTTATGATCGCTCGATTTTAATCTGGAGTTCCATCACTACATTCTTCGAGACTCTGGGTTATGAGTTAGTAGTTGTGGTGCTGGTCATCGTGATTTTTTTAAGGAATTTCAGGGCGGTCTCCGCTCCGTTGCTTATACTTTTACTCGGAACATTGTTCACCGCCATTCCTCTATATTTTTTTCATCAGACTCTTAACCTGTTTTCCATCGCCGGCCTTTTTATTGCAATGGGAGAAATGGCGGATGCCTCGATAGTGATGTTGGAGAGTTGCGTTTCTGAATTGGCACTGAATAAAACAGCGAATAGAAAGAAACGTCAGAAAATTATATTGGGCGCGGTCTTGAAAATGGCCCGCCCCCTGTTTTTTTCGCTTCTTATAATCCTTGTTTCTTTTCTTCCTATATTATTTCTGGGTCCGATGGAGGGGAAGGTTTTTAACCCACTGGTTCTCAGTAAAACATTTGCCATGTTTGCGTCTACGTTACTAACATTCTTTTTTCTCCCGGCATTATTGCTCACTCTGCTAGGCGGGAATAATGTGGCATATAAAAATGTTGCTGATGGAGGAGTGGCCAGATACTACAAACAAATGCTCAAGTTTATTTTTAACTACAAGTTTTCCTTCCTGTTCCTGAATTTTTTGGTTTTATTTTTCACTCTGCCAATTTTGTTTCAATTTGAAAAAGAGTTCATGCCTGAACTGGATGAGAATTCTATTCTCTATATGCCAACAACCCTTCCCGGTCTGCCTACCAAAGAGGCCGGATGGATTTTGCAACAGATCGATAAAAAACTGAAGAAATTTCCTGAAGTTAAAACCGTTTTTGGCAAATTAGGACGGGCAGATACC
>DUAA01000088.1 GCA_012961055.1 Nitrospinaceae bacterium | reverse complement strand
AAAAAAATCGTAGGTTTCAATTAACCCCTGCTCCAAAGAAATTTCAGGTTTCCATCCGAACCTGTCATTTAATTTTTTATAATCGATAACACTTCTTCTTTGTTCTCCACTCCGTGGCGAATCATATGATACGGAAATATTTTTCCCGGATATATTACACAAACTTTCGGTCAATGTATTCACGCTGGTTTCCGTTCCGGTCCCGACATTAAACGTTCCCGTGCAGGTTGGGTCAAGCGCTATCAAATTGGCCTGTACAATATCCCGGACCGAAATAAAATCTCGGGTTTGCTCTCCATCACCACATATAACTGGTTTTTTATTTTGTACTAGCTTTTGACAGAATATCGCTACGACTCCCGCCTCTCCATGAGGATTTTGATGCGGGCCAAATACATTGCTGTAGCGGAGTACAGTTGTGCTAATGCCATATTGTTTGTTAAAAAACTTTAGATAGTTCTCCGCACACAATTTGGATATGCCATAGGGGCTCAATGGCTGGCAAGGATGTTCTTCGTTTGCCGGAAAGTGTATCTGTTCGCCATACATCGCACCTCCTGTCGAAGCAAAAACAAACTTCTCAATATTGGAAGATACTGCATTTTTGATAAGTTGTAAAGTACCAATAATATTAGAATTAGCGTCTAAGAGTGGGTTTGCGACCGACTCTGATACTGAAATCTGGGCGGCATGGTGATTGATAGCGTTGATTTTTTCCTGTTTTAAAATTTCAGGGATCTTGGGATCTAAAATATCCAATTCGTAAAATTTTGCTGTCGGATTTAAAAACCGTAAATCACCAGACGAGAGGTTATCAATGACTATGACATTGTGTCCTGCTTTGATATAGCCATTGACTAAATGTGAACCGATAAATCCTGCACCACCTGTAACTAATATATTCATCTGGAAGAATCCTTGAATTGTTTTGTCAGTTCAAACAGAAATTCTAAAGCTTCTCGAGGGGAGAGTAGGTTGGGATCAAGTTCCTTTATTTTCTGGATCCATGGGTTTTCCGGTTTCGGAAAAAGGCCCAGTTGTCCCGGCGCATTTTTGATGTCTTCATTTTCTGAACGTGATATTTTTGGTATACCTACCTCATCAAATTCACTTTGTTCCAAATTAAACAGCACTTCATGGGCGCGATTTAGAACTGTATTAGGTAACCCTGCCAGCTTGGCGACTTGGATGCCATAACTTTTATCTGTACCTCCCGGAACAATTTTTCGCAGGAAGATAATTTCATCATTCCATTCCTTGACTTGGACATTATAATTTTCAACTCCAGGAAGAATCAGGGATAAATCCGTCAATTCGTGATAATGGGTGGCAAAAAGCGTTTTGGGCCCTCCTCCCTGATCTGCTTTATGAAGAAACTCTACAATGGCCCAGGCGATACTGATGCCATCAAAGGTGCTGGTTCCTCTACCAATTTCATCTAGAATTATCAGGCTCTTCGGTGTCGCGTTGTTCAGAATGTTGGCGGTTTCGTTCATTTCCACCATGAAAGTGGATTGACCTTTTAATAAATGATCCTGAGTACCGACCCGGGAAAAAATGCGATCTGTGATTCCCAATCTGGTTTTATCTGCAGGAACAAAACTACCTATTTGAGCCATAAGAGCGATCAGTGCAACTTGTCTTAAATAGGTTGATTTTCCTGCCATGTTAGGGCCGGTTATGATTATGATCTGTTGTCCTATTGAATCCAGAAAAGTATCATTGGAAATGAAACGAACTGTGGGATCGATTCTTTCTACGAGGGGGTGCCGACCATTCTCTATAGTCAGGTTTTGCTCTAAAGTGAACTCTGGCTTACAATAATTATATCGGTGCGCGATTTCAGCGAATGAGGATAAGGCATCAATTTCACTGATGGTTTGTGCCATACACTGGATGCGAGAGCCAACAATTGAAACTGCAGATCGTATTTCTTCGAACAGGTTTAGTTCTAAGGTGAATATTTTTTCTTCTGCACTGGAAATTTCCTCTTCATATTCTTTTAGTTTTGGAGAAATATATCGCTCTGCATTGACAAGGGATTGCTTGCGAATGTATTCGGCAGGTACGCAGTCGATATGTTTTTTGGTGATTTCTATATAATACCCATAAATTTTATTGAAACCGACTTTTAGAACCGGTATGCCGGTTTTTTCTTTTTCTTCCTTCTCCAGAGCAGCAATCCAGTTTTTTCCTTGCCGGGTTATTTTTCTTAGGCGGTCTAGTTCTTCGTCACATCCGGATTTTATCAAGTGTCCTTCTTTAATCCCCAAAGGCGGATCGTCCATAATTTTGCGTTCAATTAAATCGCAAATATCTTCAAGGTTGTCCCAGTTTTCCAGATATGTTTGTAACGAATTGATTTTATAAGTTTTTATGGCCTCGAGAATCTCCGGAAAAACATTTAAGGAATTCTTCAGAGCTACAAGATCCCTTGCGTTGCAGGCCGAAAGAGTAATTCGTCCCAATAATCTTTCTAGGTCAAAGATATGCTTCAATAGGTCGCGCAAATCTCTTCGTCCAGTCGGATTATTCTTGAAGCCTTCAACAACGCTAAGTCGATTCTGAATTTTTTCTGATTGAATTAGCGGTTGTAAAACCCATTCGCGGATCCGTCTTGCACCCATCGGGGTTAAGGAGAGGTCGAGAAGATCCAATAGAGAGTTTTTACGGGTTCCTTCACTCGATTTGACCAACTCTAAACTTGTTAGAGTACATTGATCCATAGCCATATAGCTATGAATAGGGAAAGGGGTGAGGGTGGTGATGTGGTCCAAGGATGATTTTTGAATATTGCGTAGGTAATAGATCAAAGCTCCAGCGGAAGAAATTGCGGCTTTCATATTCTCGCAGCCAAAACCCTCTAAAGACTGGGTTTTGAAATGTTCAATCAGGTTTTTATATGCTTCACTGAAAGAAAATGACCAGTCCTCCCATGTATGGACAAACACTTCACCTGTTGGTAGCCAGGGGCGGGGTTCATCTTTTAATGAACTGGGAATAATGATTTCTCGGGGTTCCAGTTTCTGCAGTTCATCCCCAAGAACTGTGAGTGCATTGTCTCCATTAAACTGAGTTGTTTTGAAAACCCCCGTCGATACATCGAGAATCGATAGACCGATCTCGTTTTTACCAAAATATAGGGAGGCGATAAACTGATCACTTTTAGGGTCGAGAATATTATCGTCAAGAACGGTTCCGGGTGTAATGACCCGAACCACTTCCCTTTTTACCAGTCCCTTGGATTGTTTGGGGTCTTCCGTTTGTTCGCAAATGGCGACCTTTTTTCCTGCTTTGAGGAGCTTGGTGATGTAAAGATTTGCTGAATGATGGGGGATACCACACATGGGCACGGGATTAGATTTTTTATTCCTTGAGGTAAGGGTGATCTGCAAAATGCTGGAGGCCGTTTTGGCATCTTCATTGAACATTTCATAGAAATCCCCCATCCTGAAAAACAAAATGGAATCAGAGTACTCCTTCTTAATGCCTCGATACTGTTGCATCATAGGACTGTCATCTGGAGTGACTTTAATACTTTTTGCCAAAACGCCCATAGGATTTATAATCTACAGATTTTTAAAATGAGAAAGAAGTTTGGTGTAGGTAGTTTTAAGGTGTTCTGGGTGGACTTTGGTTTCTCCTAATACTGGCATAAAATTGGTGTCACCAATCCATCGAGGAACGATGTGGCAATGAATATGTTCATCATAACCTGCCCCGGCAGCCTTACCAATGTTGTATCCAATATTAAACCCTTCAGGGCTGATTACTGTGCGTAGTACCTCGATACATTTCTGGGTCAAATGGTTTACCTCTGCATTTTCGTTGGGTTTCAAGTTGGTGAGACAACCGATATGGCGAAAAGGGGATATCATTAAGTGGGCAGAATTATAGGGAAAAATATTCAGAATGATAAATGCCGACTCGCCTCGATAGAGGATATAGTTTTTAGCATCATCATTGTTCTTGGGAAGGGAGCAAAAAATACAATCATCCGATTTCTCACTCTTGAGATACTCCATTCTCCAGGGAGCCCATAGTTGCTTCATGATATTTCCTAAAGTTGTTCCAATCTTAGAAGTTACAGGTATCTGTAAGCGTTTTTTCGGGATAAATCAATGTGAATAACTCCCGGGTTTTTTTCCGCATTCGCTCTTCTTCCTGATCTGAAATTTCATGGTCATAGCCCAAGAGGTGAAGGATACCGTGAATGAGCAATAAAGTTAATTCTTCCTCCAAAGACAAGCCATGGTCTCCTGATTGATCGCGGGCGGTCTCAAGCGAAATGGCCACATCACCTAAGACAGGTGCCCCAGGGGGCTCCGGTTCATCATCAGAAAGTTGGGGAAACGATAGCACATCCGTCGGGCAATCTATACCCCTGAACTGATAGTTCAAGTCGCGGATGCCCTGATCCCCGACAAATAATATGCTGATTTCATGATCGTTGCAATCCAGAGAGATGAGGGTTTTTGCAATATGTTGCTTTATTTTTTGGATATCTATTCTAATTTCAGGATATTCATTACAAATGAAAATTTCCATAATGGTTTCAAATGGGCTCTAAAAATTAAGAGGTATTAGAATCATAGTGACGACGGCAATTTATTCCTGATCTAAATCGGGTTGGGCGTAAGCCTTGATGATTTTTTTCACCAACTCATGGCGAACCACATCCTTGGTTGAGAAATAAACAAACTGGATGCCTTCCACTTTCTCTAGCAGACTTTGAACATGGATGAGTCCTGAGTCACTGTATTTTGGAAGGTCAATCTGGGTAGTATCTCCGGTGATCACCATTTTGGATCGAAACCCCAAACGGGTGAGAAACATTTTCATTTGCTCCCTAGTGGCGTTTTGGGCTTCATCAAGAATGATGAATGAATCGCTCAACGTTCTTCCTCGCATATATGCTAGTGGTACAATTTCTATTGCACCATCTTCGATAAGATGATTTACCTGGTTATCTTCTATCATATCGTTTAAAGCATCATAGAGCGGCATGAGGTAGGGGTTGATCTTATCAGCGATATCTCCTGGTAAGAATCCCAGTTTTTCACCGGCTTCAACAGCTGGGCGTACGAGCACAATTTTTTTAAACTTTCTTTTCAGAAGTCCTTCTACAGCCATTGCTACAGCCAGGTATGTCTTCCCCGTCCCTGCTGGGCCAATGGAAAGAACAATATCATTCTCCCTGATAGCTTGGATGAATTGGTACTGTGCAGGTCCTTTGGGGGTGATGTAGCCTTTTTTGGGAGAAACGGCAATGCGTTCCGAAAAGATTGTTTTAAGATTGGCTTGTGGGTCTTCAGCCAAAAGTCGAATGGCAAACCGGATGTCTCCCTCTTCAATCGGTAGGTTTCCTTCATGCAATTTTTCTAATTGCATGAAAAGACTATCGACCAATTCGATGTCTTCGGGATTGCCTTTAAGTCGGATATGGTTTTCACGAGTGGTGATACGAACATTAAACTTTTTTTCAATCAGTTTGAGGTTGAGGTCGTGACTGCCAAATAGTTCCGGAATGATTGCGTTGTTTTCGAGTACTATTTCTTTGGTGTCAGGTTTCAAATAGAGATCTTTCTATTTAAATAATGTAAAAAATATAAGTCTCATCGTCGTGTTCCCTGTGGGGGAATCAGACTCAAGAATTCACTACGTGTCCTTGCATCTGCTTTGAAGGAGCCCAGCATGGAACTGGTGGTAGTGTATGAATTTTGTTTTGCTACTCCTCTCATGCACATGCAAAGGTGAAGGGCTTCGATGACCACTCCTACTCCTATGGGCTCAAGGATCTGATTCAGGCTATCTGCGATTTGTTTGGTAAGACGTTCTTGTACCTGCAGGCGACGGCTGAACGCATCGATTAACCTGGGTATTTTGCTAAGGCCAATTATTCTACCCTTCGGTAAATAGGCAACATGGCATTTGCCAATGAAGGGAAGCATATGATGTTCGCACATGCTGAATATATCTATATCCTTGACAATGACCATCTCATCATAATCTTCTTCAAATAAGGCACCATTAACAAGGTCTTCTATGTTGACCAAGTAGCCACTGGTTAAAAACTTTAACGATT
>DUAA01000087.1:732-1076 GCA_012961055.1 Nitrospinaceae bacterium | reverse complement strand
ATTGAAATAAAAACAGTGAAAATAGGCGCCATACAACCAAGGAGCGTTGCATTTGCAATGGACGTATTTCGAACACCAAGAAAGAAACAGGCAAAATGACACCCTAGAAAAATTCCCGCAAATATGATTCGTTTTTTATTAGCGGATGATAGCGTACCAGCGGGGCGAATAACACTATAGCTCCACAACATACCACTGGCCGTAAGCATGCGCCAAAACGCCAGCACCAGCGCCGGAACGGTTGCCACAGACCGAATAACCAAAGATGTAGAGCTGACAGAAACCATGGCCAGCAATAATATAAGGCCGAGGCGGATCGTCATTTATTTATTGTGGAAAATCGT
>DUAA01000087.1:0-584 GCA_012961055.1 Nitrospinaceae bacterium | reverse complement strand
ATGAAGGGAATTGTGCCTCCTTCTCCAAGGGAACAGGACGATTCTCTAAAGTAGGTTTCCGATGCATTATTCATTGCTCCGGATAACCATTCTTCCGTTTCGGGGGCATTCCATCCAGCCGCCGCTTCTTCAAAATGAACAGTTACTCTCGCGTTATAAGGCGGGTTTTCAAGCAACGCTTTTTCAAGAGCATCTTGTGCTTTTTTTGGATCAACCAGAGCTGGAATTCGCATAGAAAGCTGAAGCTGAGTGTAGGGCCGAAGAACATTTCCAGCATTATCAGATGGGGGGAGTCCATCAGCACCAACAATAGAAAGCGCCGGTCTCCACGTACGCCTTAAAATGCCTTCCACTTTATCATCGGTGGATGGTTCCATATGAGCATCCCACGGAAACTCTTCCACAACTTCATTCCCCAGAATAGAAACATATTTTTTGGTTTCTTGAATTCGATATTCAGGAATATCCGTCTTTAATTCATCTAACAATACTTCCCCAGTATCAATGTTTTCCAATCGGGAAAGCAATTGTCTGGTAACGCGGAAAGAAGATGGCACATAACCGCTGGCGCTTCCTGAGTGGAC
>DUAA01000086.1:818-1077 GCA_012961055.1 Nitrospinaceae bacterium | reverse complement strand
ATTCCATCGAGCTAAATTACATCTTTGTACGACGTATAGGGGCCCAGCAATTCGCCTACGAATTGACGCACCCGAAAACGGAAATGCGCAAAAAATTCGTGAAATTGAACCTGCCATATTTTCCGCTACTTCCGGTTGACCGGTTCCTGCCAATTTTCGTTACCCTAGCACCACAGGTGTGCCGCAAGGTAGCAAATGCGTACTCAGAAGGACCAAAATGACAGGCCCTTTAATGGCGAAAAACACCAAAACGGTAAAC
>DUAA01000086.1:0-667 GCA_012961055.1 Nitrospinaceae bacterium | reverse complement strand
AAACGGGTGGTGACAGATGCCACCACAACAAGCTCAACGAGAAAGCCCAAGTCAAACACACATTTCGCAACCATAGGACGACGACACAGTGGTTCACTTGAATTTCAAAAGGTTGTAAAAATTCCCGAAAAGTAGCCCAGTGTGGGAAGTAACTTTCACCACCACCGCAGCCTTTTTGTACAATTCTCGATCTTCCTCAATCTCGAGGGGCAGCTAGACATCATTGAATTACTTTTAGCGCGGCGCGTAACTTTTGTGCAATAACTTTATGTACTATTGCTGAATGATTTTCACCAAAAACGGTTTGAATCCCGAAAGCATGAAAATTGTCATCCAGCTATTAGGTCTATGATTTTACCGCCACAAACAGTTCGGAAAGTACAAGCTAGAATAAGGACAGCTGAGAAAACAAAATGTTTATTATCAGTTTTAATGCGCGCACGCATGCAGACAACAGCACCATGTGCTAGGGTGGCGCGGCACGGATTTCTCTCTGTACACCTGCACTGCACAAATCTGGCCTTATATAAGATGCATCCCTCCCTTCCCAAAATTGGCGGGAAGGCAATTTTCATGCTTTCGGGCTTCAAACCGTTTTTGGTGAAAATCATTCAGCAATAACAAAAATTGCCAACCTGACAAAGAATCTCCGATTTTTCGCTGCAGG
>DUAA01000085.1 GCA_012961055.1 Nitrospinaceae bacterium | reverse complement strand
TCCGCTTCACTTGGCGGCGGCATTAGGCGTTCCCACGGTTTCAATTTTCGGGCCCACAGATCCTGCGCGAAATGGCGCCTATGGCGAAAACCACGAAACGGTTTATAAAGTGCTTTCGTGCAGTTTTTGTTGGAAAAAAATCTGCCCTCTGGGAACCCAGGACTGTACAAAACAAGTTACTGCTAATGAAGTATTTGAGGCCGTAAAGGGGCATCGAATAATTAAAAAACAAGCATCCTTAATTGAACCGATGTAAGGAGAACGTGATGGGAATAGATAAAGAACTAATAGAAATTCTGGTCTGCCCCAAATGCAAGGGAGATCTTGAAATGAGTCAAAATGAGGACGGATTGGTTTGTAAACCCTGCGCCTTGAAGTACCTGATTAAAGATGACATCCCGATTATGCTCATTGATGAAGCACTACCTTTGTAACCGCTTAGTAAAATGGATGGCATTTTCCATAGCCTACCCATCCTCTGCATCACAAGTCAACGTGACGAACAGCCTTACACCCCTTTAATTTATGGCAAACATAACCCTGCGCTCCTTGGAAAAACAAGCCAAACTAACGCTATGGAAGCTAATGGGCATGTGCGCTGGGAAGGCATCCGACCCACCGGAATTACCGCTAGATTTTAGCACTATCAAAACGGTTTTAGTCATACGTCCAGACCGACTGGGGGACGTGGTGCTTTCTACCCCTGTTTATGAAACTCTTAAAAATGCCTTCCCACATTTGGACATCACCGTCGTCACGGAAAGTAGTCAGGCAGAGCTTCTGGCAGACAACCCAAATATCAGCCGGGTTTTAACTTATAGCCCTACCCAACCGTTAAATATTTTTCGCCAACTTAAAGAAGAACATTTCGACCTGACATTGACCCTCAACAAAAAGTTCAGTGGCACCGCCACCTTTCTATCGCTCTGTTCCGATGCCAAAATAAGAGTAGGTTACGATCACCCAGAAAATGCATGGTCTCAAAATATCCGGGTCTCACCAGATGGTCCGCCTCGCCATGAAACCGAAAACAACTTGGAACTTCTTCGGGTTCTGGGCATTCAAGGAATCCATAATAAACCTCAACTCTATTTCAACGACACGGAAATGCAGAAAATTACTCGAATCATCCAGCAGTTACGTAATCCGTCGGATCGGCCTGTAATCTTGGTCAAATGCGGAACCCGTATCGCAAAGTGGGGTTGGAGGTGGAAAAAGTTTAAGTTCGTGATCGAATATCTACTGAAAATGAAAAAAGCTCAGGTTTGGCTTATCAGTGGGCCAGGGGAAGAAACTGAACTTCAAACTGCAGTTTCCGCAATGGAATATAAACCGCAACTTCTTCCCTTGCTCACAGCAAAAGAACTTGCGCTTTTGATCCAGGAATGCAATGTTTTACTCTGTAATCATACCGGCATCATGCACCTTGCCTCGGCAGTCGACAAACCGGTTTGCGTTATCTTTAAACATGGGGAAGTTAAACGTTGGGGACCCTTAAATTCTGACAGCATCGTTCTGGAAGAACGGGATGAAGACTCCCTGTCACCCGACACAGTCCTCAATGCCATTCTAGAAATGCTAAATACAAACTCACCTCTTCCTTAGTACAAGGTAATAATAATGAGCCAAGCAAACGAGTCGAAAGAATCAAAAACCTATAAAACTCCGGGAATAACCGGATTAATCTCTGAGGAGCCCCTGATTTTTGAATTGGGTTCGCCGGGCAGAAAAGCATATTCTCTGCCATCCTGTGATGTTCCGGAAGTGGAGATTGAAACCCTGCTGCCTTCCGACGGAATCCGCGAGAACATAGATGGACTGCCGGAATTATCAGAGCTAGATGTCGTGCGTCATTTCACCCGACTTTCACAATGGAACTTCAACATCGACACCAATTTTTATCCATTGGGGTCCTGCACAATGAAATACAATCCTAAAATAAACGAGACGATGGCAAGACTGCCTGGCTTCGCTCAGCATCATCCCATGACATCTGATGCGGACTCGCAAGGGAGTCTGCAGTTGCTGCATGAACTACAGGAATGTCTTAAAACCATCAGCGGCATGGACCATGTCAGCCTGCAACCGGCAGCTGGAGCACAAGGTGAGTTTGCTGGCATGTTGATGATCAAGGCTTATCAATCGGCACAGGGCAACCCCAGAAAAAAAGTATTGCTGCCCGACTCCGCACACGGAACCAATCCAGCCAGCGCCACATTGTGCGGTTATAAATCCGTTCAGATTCCTTCCAACTCAGAAGGAACCATTGATGTTGTCAAACTTGAATCAGCCATGGATGAAGAAACAGCGGCTATCATGTTGACCAATCCGAACACACTCGGAATGTTTGAAAAAGATATTTTAAAAATCACTGAGATCGTCCACAAAAAAGGTGGGCTAGTCTATTGCGATGGAGCTAATCTCAATGCGGTAATGGGTATTACTAAAATGGGAGATATGGGTATCGATGTACTTCACATTAACCTGCATAAAACCTTTTCTACTCCGCATGGTGGCGGCGGACCCGGTGCGGGCCCCGTTTGCATAAAAAACGTTCTGGAGCCTTACCTACCTGCTCCAGTGGTAGAAAAATCGGGATCGAAGTATCGACTCAACTCAGACAGGCCGCAAAGCGTGGGCAGACTGAAATCGTTCAACGGTAATTTTGGCATTCTCCTGCGCGCCTATGCTTACATCCGCACACTCGGACCCGAAGGCATCCGCGAGGTGGCACAATCAGCTGTACTCAATGCAAATTATATCCGCGCAAAACTGAAAGACACATTCCACCTGCCCTTCACCGGAGCCAGCCTACACGAATGTGTTTTTAACGACAAAGGACAAGGCATCACCACAATGGATTTTGCCAAAGCCCTCATCGACCATGGATTCCATCCCCCGACGGTTTATTTTCCACTGATCGTTAAAGGGGCTATGATGATTGAACCCACTGAAACTGAATCGAAAGAAACTATCGACAGCTTCATCGAAGCCATGCAGTCCATCGCTAGAAAAGGTCAAGAGAAGACAGATAGTTTTCACGACTTCCCCAAACTATCAAAAGTTTCGCGTCCCGATGAAGCTCAAGCCGCACGCAAGCCCATACTTCGATGGGTCGGCCCACGCCAGATAGAAGTATAAGGCAATCACTCGCCGGCATCACGGCTAGCCGTTAACTTCAGTGTCCCAGCCTAATTCTGGCCTCCGACTTAAAACTTTTTATCTTTGATAATTAGTATATCGGGAATATTATCGTCTTGTTCAGAGCCACGATCGCTTTGGCAAGCATCTCCGACTCCAGCGCATTGGCTATGGAAGCAAAAAGATCAGTTTTTCAAAAAACCGGATAAGGAATACCACATAAATACAATACCTAAATGACCATCAATAAAATATATAGCCAGTTTATCTATATGGACATCTAATTAGATATGATTAATGGCCTTTCCATTTAGCGTTGATGGCGAGGGAACCCATACGGATGCCACCCATTCTCAGGCTGGTCAATAAATTGAGAGAAGGAACAAAAAACACTCCACGGAAAACAGGGGCGCAGGAGACCGATTCCGCACTCTCTTCCAATTGATCCGGATTATTACTGAAGGTCATCGTATATATTTCAGCCCCGCTATCAGTTTTACTAAAAAAACTGTTTTGATATTGGCTGGAAAGGATATCTTCTTCACCTCGAAACTGCTGAGCAAGAACAAAGCAACTTTTCTCCGTATCCAGATTAGTGGAGCGGTCTATTAAAAGAGTTTTAGACAAATCCTCATGGAAATTGGTCTGAATAAATTTTTCTGCCACAAATTCTTTAACAAGTTCTCCATCCTTCCCAAACAATTCGCAAACCTGACTTGCCATTGCTCTATTCAACTCGGCATGGTCGGAAGAAAAATAGAGCATGATATCGCCATCTGTTTCAGGAACATTTTTCCCGTCAATTTCAGTTTCATCAAAACCACGAAATCCGCCAGGAACAGGTTTATCGGGAGTGAGCCATATCCAAGTCATGGGGCCAAACCCGACCATCGCAAAATGCTTTTCGGCGCCAGCAATTTCTGAGGCCATGCCAGGAGTCTGGGCTCCGATCCTCGCCACGTTCATGGTAATTAACGGCAGGTCATCAAAATTATAAACCTGAATCAATGTATGTTTTTTAGGGGAATCCAACACCCCAGCCTGTGCTTGCACAAAGCACCTCTGTGTAATAAGTAATAACTCTACCCGCAAATTAACGCGGCATTCTTTCTAGGAACATAATGAATCTAACAGGAAAAGTTTTCACGAATACAAATAAAAACCAAAAAGCCTTTACCCATTAAAGGTAAAGGCTTTTTAAATTATCACACTAGGGACAGAGCAAGCATCTGTCGCCTAGCCACCACTCTCATTTAGCCGGCTAGCCCACGTAGCGAACTTTGCTAGCGGGAGTACGGGTATCCATATTCTTACCGCGGGAGGTATGGTCATCAATCTCCGCAGCACAACCGATCATCCTACCAAACAAGAAGGTTGCAAAACTGGCGGACTCAACATCCTCCTCTTTCATCTTACCTTCGTTGAAATCAGACCAAACGACCTTAAGCAGAATAACAGCGATAACAGCATCGATATTAACGCAGTAAACATTTTTGCTGACTTTAGCCTTGAACAGGGACTGAACGAGGCTATGGTAAAAATCTAGAAAAATGTTATTAATCCCTTTTTCTTTAAAAAGTTCCCTCACGAAAACTTCTCGGGGATCGTAGTTAACATCTTTTCCTTTGAACACCGGATGGTTGATGCAGGGCAATTTAGCGTAATCAAGGTTACCAATTGCTTTCTGTTTCTTTTTATAATCGGAATACTCACTCGCAACTTTTATTGCCATGGCATCCAGATCCAAACCATGCCCGGTATCGGCAGCATTTTTTAGACCTTTGTCTTTAAAATTTTCCAAAAGGAATGCTGCAGCTTCATAACCGTTACCGCCATGAGCGAATCCGGTATGTGTGAGAAATCCGATAAAAGCTTTGTTAACCTGAACCCGTTGCGGTTGTTCCGGTCCATCTGCACTGACCGCCCCTTTGGCTCCCTGAGCAGAGATAGTACCCGGTCCATTGGTGATGATAAGCCCAAGCAAAACCTGGAACTCATAGAGTTCCGATTCAGAAGGCTGACGGCCCAGAAGGGTAATAAATGCCGTTTTAGTAAAACTATAATTAGGAATTAATTCTTCCAGCTTCACTCCAGCCAAGCTATCTTCTGTGTGTCGGGATGCTGGAGCCGCGGCACCGACAATGGTGCTATAAATTCTCGAGTACCAAGGTAAACGCGATAGTGTGCCTTTGGTTATCTTTTTGCTTCTCAAAGCGGCCCAGCCCAAGGTAGTCCACACGGCGCCAAAAAGGGCATCGGTCGACAGCTTACCACCGTTGGCTTCTGCATAGTCCTGAACAAATTTGATCAAAACAGAGTAACCCGCTTTATTCAGACAATCTGCCAGCTTTGAGGCACAGGGGTCATCGCCATCAGCGAGCAGCACGTCTTTATACTTGTCCGCTTCTTTCAACTGGTCGGCATAATCAAATTTCTCCGTCACATCGTTCATTTTGGTAAACTGAAATAATTCTAATAATGCAGTAGAAGCATCCATGGCTTTTTGCACCATTTTTTTTCCGCAGATGGCAACCGCTGCAGATACCACTGTATTGGGAGAACTTCCATTTTCCCTTGAAGCTTGTGCAGCAACCAATGTGGCCTGACCATGCTGGTTAACGTACATATTCAGCACAATGTTGGCAATCTTTTCACCGTATTCGGAGGTATAAACTCGGGTCAAGGCATATACCAGATTGGCTTCAAAAGTTTTAACAGAAGCATCGAGAATTGAAGTGTTATGGATTTTAGAAACCTGGGTTTTCGGATCCATCATGGAAGCACCGCTGGCATCCTTAAGAGTCTCACGGCGATATTGAGCACCCACCATTTTATTCAGAGCTTCAATCTGTTGGTTGTAGGGTTCGGAAGCTTCAACAACTGGGACATCCAGCTCAGGCGGTAATGATAAGCCTTGATTATTGCCAAACCAACTCTTCAGGTCTAAGCTTCCTTTAGGAGCAAAGTCAGGCTTTTGCCCGTTGAGTTCCATAACCTTGGTCACAGCCTCAGGAATATGCGCGATATTG
>DUAA01000084.1 GCA_012961055.1 Nitrospinaceae bacterium | reverse complement strand
GTGTGCTTTCTGATAGAAAAAAAACACCACTAACCAATCACAAGCGGTGAATTGTAACACTGAAAATTCATAAACACCAGATTTATTTTCCTAGTCATTTCCCAGTTCCTTCTTTTTTTCAGCCATTTTGAGTTTGTTTTCACAAAAATGTGCCGTTATAGCAGAAATTATAATAATCAACAGGATTCTGAGCCCCCTGAAAAGAGGCAACAGAGCAATATCTAGATCGAAATACTCGTATTTCTGATGGCAGTCTTTCTAAATAAGCATTTCCATCTCCATTGCAGGAATTATGCACTTAAAGACCAGAGGTGAATGCTACCGCCCTTGATCCCGTAAGCGGCAAGAAAAAAACCGTCGCTTCCATGGCAACAATTTTAATCAAACCCAGCGTACGACCCCGAATTAAAGAAATCCTTTTATAGTAATAAATTATATGAAGTACTTTGCCTCGTCAGCCATTGCTAAACCAGAGAATGCAATTTGAGGGTAGTCTGGAAAATGGTCTAGGTTTGCCCATCTACCATATAAAAATCCACTTTCTGGCGACGAGGTTCAAAAGGCACGTCAAACCAAGAGCCTGAATAGGAAGAAGGAACGCGAAATCCAATTAAATCAGCCTTTTGCCCGCTAGCTAATTTGCCGCACTCGAGATTCAAGGCTTCACCGCCCATGCAAGTGGCCATGGCTAGAATTTCTTTGCGGCTTACATCGGACAGAAGTTTATCTGCTGCACGCAATTCATTTAGGAAGTTCAGGGAATCATTACTAGCCAGTGAATCGGTTCCCAAGGCAACAATAATTCCCCGGTCCAATAAAGCACGCACAGGCATGATTTTATTCCTAGCAAACCACTGAGTGCTATTGGGGCAAAACACCGCGCTGACGTTATTAGATGCCATGGCATCCAGATCACAAGAGACGAAATTACAGTGAATCGCTACCAGACGTTCCAGTAAATTGAGAGAATTCAAATATTGGATCGGAGTTTTACCAGGGGGCTTCCATTGCTGATCCCATATAGATCTCTCTTTAAGCAGTTCTTCTAATGAATCATCGCCACCATTAAGAAACTGCACCTCATCAAG
>DUAA01000083.1:742-1103 GCA_012961055.1 Nitrospinaceae bacterium | reverse complement strand
AACGTGCCATCAAATGATCAGCGTGTTTATGTTTTGGACCGAGCGTGATGAGTTGCTTGGGAGTGGAGAGCGGGTCTCATATCTTTAACTCAATGGGAATGGATTTAAATTTTTCTGAAAATAATATTTATAATATGAGTAAATTGTCAGGTCGAAAACTATCAGCTTTGATTCAGGGATTTCCTGTGAGAGGCGTCGATGGAGAGTTGAGTCAGGAAATTTCTTCTATCGCTTTTGACTCTCGTGAGGTCGAAGATGGCGGACTTTTTATGGCCATTCCCGGCTTTAAACAGGATGGTTTTAAGTTTGTCGATGACGCCATTGCTCGCGGAGCCGCAGCATTTATTACAGAAACACCTAT
>DUAA01000083.1:0-548 GCA_012961055.1 Nitrospinaceae bacterium | reverse complement strand
TCAGGAGTAATAGGAACGATTCGCCACCGCTATGGAGGTGTAAATCATGCGGCGTCAACAACCACTCCTGAGTCTTTAGATGTTAATCGAATGTTGTATGAAATGGCTGGACGAAAAATTCGCCAATGTTTTCTTGAGGTTTCGTCTCATTCGCTGGTCCTTAAAAGAGTCTTTGGAATGCATTTTTCGGTTGGCATATTTACTAATTTGAGTCGCGACCATCTGGACTTTCATGGAACGATAGATAAATACAAGGAAGCAAAGAAGGGGTTGTTTCGTGATAACCAGGTAGAAAAAACCGTTGTTAATATAGATGATTTGGTGGGTCGTGAAATTGCTGGCGAATTTCCAGGGAACTTATTGAGTGTTGGTGTTAAAAAAAATGCCGATGTGATGGCAGAAGATTGTAGTTTTTCGGATGATGGTAGTTGCTTTACTCTAAAGACCCCATCGGGTTCTTGTGAAATACGAACTCACTTGTTAGGAATTCATAATATATACAATTTGATATTGGCGGCGGCGGGAGCCCTCCAACAAGGCCTTTCGTT
>DUAA01000082.1 GCA_012961055.1 Nitrospinaceae bacterium | reverse complement strand
AACACTTCCTTCCCTGTAACAAACAGGATAGCAAATTGTTAGATGCGTACATTCGGGAAACGTTCCAGAGCTGTGCCAATTATTTAGCCTTGATATCCAAGCCAATGGGGCAGTGGTCTGAACCCATGATATCTGGTTGAATGAAAGAGTCTTTAACCTTGGTCATAAGTTTTTCGGTAACGAAAAAATAATCAATACGCCAACCAATATTCTTGGCCCTTACATTGAATCGGTAACTCCACCAGGTGTATTGATCTGGCTCCGGGTGAAACACTCTGAAGCTGTCTACATACCCATGCGACACAAATTTATCGACCCAAGCCCTCTCTTCCGGAAGAAATCCTGAATTCTTCTGGTTGGATTTGGGGTTTTTAAGGTCAATGGCCTTGTGGGCGGTGTTCACATCTCCGGTGATCACCAACTCTTTTCCTTGCGCACGCAGTTCCTCACAGTGATCGAGAAACGTATCATAAAATTCCATTTTATATTTGAGTCTTTCTGACCCACTGGTGCCATTTGGGAAATATACATTGAACAAATCGAAGTCTTTAAATTCAAGTCTAATAACACGGCCTTCTACATCAAACCGCTCTTCTCCTATCCCATAATGAACCGCTTTAGGTTTCTTTTTTGTAAAAATAGCCACCCCACTGTACCCCTTGCGCTCAGCGGGATTCCAGGTCGCATGATAACCCTCAGGATTTAAAATAGATTCATCCAGATCTTCAGTTCGAGCTTTAATCTCCTGCAGGCAAACCACATCAGGAGCTTCGGAACCCAACCATTCAAAAAACCCTTTTTTGACAACCGCACGCAGTCCATTAACATTCCAACTTAAAATTCGCATGAAATCCTTTTTATATCTGGATAAATCGAGGTGCAAAGGATAACCAAAATCCCTAGGGTGTTCAAGAGCCAACTCCTTTAGATCCGACTGTAGGCAGTAAATTTTCTAATTCCGGATTTTAAACTATAATCCTGGGAATTTCTTCTCTCAGGCTTTGAACAAGACTGGCTGAAAAGATTACACTCAATTTAGATAACATTTGATAGGCCCCTCTTTTCAAAGTAACCGTTCCGGGCATGCGTAGTATCTCCCCCTATAAATTTCATGCCCGGTACATGTAAAAGGTTTGGGATGAAATGCTATAAGGGGAAGGGGTGATTTAGAAACTCTAACGCAATATCCCGACTAGCAATCTGAAGATAGGTTTCTCTAAGGACAAAATCATGAAAAACCTAATCAAAAACAAATATAAACAAGAATACCGAACTGGCTGACAGGATAAAACGCTTGGTATCCATAATAGATTTTCCTTCGATATTTTAGTTCCAGGTACCAAGATAAAATGCTGCCAGGTATGCTAAAAATCCTAACCAAAGGTTTCGGCATAAACTTTGGTAATGGATAAACTGTTTTAACTTTTCATTTTCAGCATCAAACAGCAGGAAATACTCCAGAAGGAACCAAACTGGGGGTCCTAGTGCCCACCCTGCAAAAATGACGTAACGGGGACAACCCGTAATATGCGAATGATAGGTATAAGCCAGGCCTACCGCTACGATAAAGGGCCCCAGGTACTTTCGTATCTCCGGCTTTGTCCAATTTTTCATAACACCAATCTCCGAATAAACATTAGGATTTTAAATAATTCAATAAAAATAAAATGTGCACTATATTTCAAATACTTTTTTGGTATAACCAGCAGCATTAAATATCGAATTAGATTATTAAATAAAAAAAATTCCCAATCAGAACCAAAGTAATTTGTTGGTCAGAATCAGTAATAATTCATTTCATCGATAATGAAGTTGAAGACAATTTATTAATAGTCACATTTGTTTGCACTTTCTAAGAGCCCTAGAAATGATTAATTTAAAGGGATACTGGCAATGACTGAGAATATTTTAATTGTTTTATTAGTTTTGCTCGTGAGTACTTTTTAAAAATTGATTGTTAGAGCCATTTCGCAAAGGAAAACAAGTAAAGTAATACGCTATGTTTAGCCAACCCCATAAAATTCCCCTAAAATCTTAATCTTAATTTTCTCTCCATTAGCTATGGCCAGTTAACTTCTAAAAAAATCTTTATGTTTTCAATGATTTTAATACTTACCGTAGTTTTTATAGCCCAAAATATGGTATTCTCCTAACCATCGCATGGTTTTTTTTAATGTTTTGTTTCATTGAAAAACAAGTCATTTGGGAGGAAGATGAATATGTGGATTAACAGGGCTGTGGGATTGATGGTAGTATCGTTAGTTTTTTTTATTGGAGTCCCGCTCTCCATGGCTGCTGAAGTCGCAGACACACAAGCTTGTGATAACATAAGTCAGGATGTACGCAAGGGGCGTCCTGGGGTAGACCCAGTCAACGTTATTGATGGAAAAGGACCTACTACGGAAATGTCAAGAACGGGTCTATTTTCCTCTGCAGCAAAGCCGACAGGAAAGCTTTCAAAAGAAGATGAACGAAACCTTTGTCTCGCCGTGACCCCAATTACCAACCCTGAAAGCCGATACAAACATAAAGACCACAGCGTTTATTATTGCACCTTGATCCTAAACCGCGACAGCCAATCATATTGCTATGCCGTCGTTCAGGGTGATCCTAATAAATGCAAAAATATTGTAAGTAGTGGACTTGAAAAAGAGTGTCTTGCTAAGTCCAAATAGCGCTTTAAAAGAAAATTAAACAATGGATTAAAGGAATATCGACTTAGTTTTCTGAGATAGCCCCTTCCATATTTTTTATATAGCGCATCGAAATCCGACAAAACCCATGCGAGCATTGGGCTTTGAATCAGTACGGTCCGCAGAGCGCACACCGGTTGGGTAGTTTATCCAAGAACCACCCCGCATTATTTTCTTTTTTCCTTTTTTTGGTCCCAGAGGGTTTTCCTCAGGTGAATACCGATAGTAATCCTCATCATACCAGTCATCCACCCATTCATAAACGTTCCCAGCCATATCAAACAATCCATAACTGTTAGGAGTTAAACTGCCAACGGGCGCCGTAAAGGAAAAACCATCATCCAGTTGATTTACCTTCCAGGGTTTTTCACAATGAACATCACAAAAGTTGGCTTTTCCTGAGTCCGCCTTATTCCCCCACCAAAAAACAGAATCCGTTTTCCCTCTCGCAGCCCGTTCCCATTCAGCTTCGGTAGGGAGTCGTTTCCCCAATCGCTCACAGTATTTCCTGGCTTCAAACCAGGTCACATTTTCCACCGGTCGGTTCAACCCCTCATATTCTGAAGGGTTTTCTCTCATGACACTTTCAAACTCATGTTGCGTTATCTCATAAATATCGATATGGAATGCCTTCAGTTTTAGCTTGTGGGCCGGCTGCTCATCGCTAAACCACTTTTTCTTACAAATTGTGTTGGTCTCCATACACGTCTTGTAACCTTGATTGAGCTCTGAGCCCATTTGAAATGTTCCCGCAGAAATTAAAACCATACCTTCATGATACGAGGTATGGTTTGTTTTTTCGCTGGCCCCTGAGAGGATGGCAGGGCTACTTAAAAGTAGCCCACTAAGAAATATAAATGAGGGTCGCATCGGCTAAAAATAGTCCCTTCTCCACCGATTGATTCTCTCACCCCAAGCCAGAGTTTTCTCGGTAATCGTATTTCTTTTCCAATTGCCTGCGGCAAATTTATTCGACTCGGCCAAGGTGGGATAAATATGAATGGTGCCCAGAATAGCATTCATGCCAAACCCGTTTTTCATTGCCGCAACATACTCCGCAATAATATCCCCGGCATGAAGTCCCACAATGGTGACGCCTAAAATTTTATCCTTGCTCGGCACAGTTAGGACTTTGACAATTCCATAAGCCGCCTCCTCAGCTATGGCTCGATCCAAATCATGGATACCATAGGTGGTGACTTCATAGGGAATTCCCTGTTCTTTGGCTTCCAGTTCATTCAGGCCAGAGCGTGCCACTTCAGGATCGGTGAAGGTCGACCAAGGCACCGTACTGTAGTCTACTTTGAACCTCCAAAAGGGACTTAGCATTGAATTGACGGCACAGTACCACGCTTGGTGAGCCGCTATATGGGTAAATTGATACGGGCCTGTAACATCCCCACAAGCATACACGTTCGGAATATTCGTCCGCATGTGGTCATCTACCTGAATGGTTGCCTTCGGAGTCAGTTCCACCCCCAGTTCTTCCAGCCCAAAACCTGTTGTGTTGGCTTGTCTGCCCAATGCAATCAGGAGAGTGTCAAAAGGGATTTCAACAGTACCCCTATCATGGTCACATACCAGAAAATCTTTTCCGTCACGTTTGAAAAATTTTTTCGGTATATGCCCTAACAATACTTTGATCCCATCATTCTGAAAACTCTCCAATACCATTTGCGAGATTTCGGGGTCCTCTTTTGGAAGCAAACGCTTATTGCGCTGCACCTGGGTCACACTACATCCGAGCCGGGCAAATGCCTGGGTCAGTTCAGAACCAACCGGTCCCCCGCCTAGCACAAGTAATTTTTTAGGTTGGTCACGAATGTTCCAAATGGTATCGGACGTCAGATAATCAACATATTCAATGCCCTCAATAGGAGGAATAGAAGGACGGGCACCCGTTCCAACCACGATATTTCTTGTTGTAAGAACCTTGCCATTGACTTCCACTTCATAAGGAGATTTTATGCGGGCTTCTCCTGTATGACATTCCACCCCTAAATTTGAATAACGTTCCACTGAGTCATGTGGCTCAATTGTCTTGATCACACGTTGGACCCTTTCCATCACCTCTGCAAAATCAAATTCAACGTGTACACTTTTAAAACCGAGCTTCTGGCATTTCCTTATATCCGCCATGAATTTTGCAGAGCGAATCAAAGCTTTGCTTGGAACACAACCCGTATTCAAACAATCCCCACCCATTTTATGCTTTTCTATCAAGGCCACTTTACCTTTGGTCGCAGCACCGATATAACTGGTGACTAAACCGGCCGAACCTGCCCCAATGACCACTATGTTATAATCAAACGATTTTGGCTTATTGTACTTCCTCAAAACTCTCCTGCCCTTATAGGAAATTATGAACTTTTTTGCTAGCAAAGGGAAAATCCCTAGCAACACAAATGAAAAAATAATTTCTGGAGAAAGAATGTCACTCAAAGATTCAATTTGTGCCAGTTGCGTACCCGCATTTACAAACACAATAGTCCCGGCAAGCATACCAACCTGACTTACAAAAAAAAACTGGACCGTCTTCATAGGGGTCAGCCCCATAACCAAATTTATTACAAAAAAAGGAACCGCAGGAATCAACCTCAGGGTAAATAAATAAAATGCCCCATCTTTTTTAATACCATCATTAAATGATTTAAGGTAATGACTGAATTTACCTTGAACTAAATCGCGCAGTAACAAACGCGAAACCAGAAAAGCTAGGGTGGCCCCAATAGTACTCGCAAATGAAACCACAATCGTACCCGTTACCAGCCCAAATAAAGCACCCCCCATCAAGGTAAGCAGGGCAGCCCCTGGCAGAGAGAGCGCCGTTGAGACAATATAAACTGCAGTGAAGGCACCCATTGCCAACAGCGGATTTTCTTTATAAAAGGATGAAAAATTTGTTTGCTTCCCCTTCAAATATTCCAGACTAAGATATTGACCGACGTCAAAACTAAAAAAGGCGCCTATTAAAATCGCTAGAACAAGAACTATCAGGATCTTTTTTAAGTTATTCATCAGTCTTCCTAATTAAGAATAAAGGACTTATTTTAACTGGATTTTTATTTTAACCTGCTTGCACACGTTACCCCTTATCTCATTCGTCAACCTATAAGCTTCGTCTACTGAGGACACTGGGCAGGTTGGTCTTAGATCATTGTAAAACCTTACACACATACATCGACACCTAATGACTGAAAAATAATTATTCAGTGTTTTACATTATTAGGAATTAACAAGCAGCAGAAGTCACGTTCTCAATCAATATTTTTGTGGCTTCTTTGGCACACTCTACGCAGAGTGAAGAATCATTCACCTGAGCCAAGGTATGGCACCTTCAATTAATAGGGCAAATTGTTGATATAGCTGATCGGTTTTCTGCATTTAAATGCACCCCCAAGTCAATCCTTTTGATACCTGATTAACACGCCGTATGGGATTGCCCTCTTCTGGACATTCGCCCATCGCTCCCACCAAGTGATACCTCCTGCGGGGAAGTAATTCCAGTGCCTCTCTTAAATCAACTGTTCTTGCTTTGATGATTGAGCCACCATCCTCACCGCAACAGAACACCCTCTGGAGCACAGCAAACAAGCCCAAAGAATGGGTGGTAGAAAAA
>DUAA01000081.1:5186-6314 GCA_012961055.1 Nitrospinaceae bacterium | reverse complement strand
TTAGCGGAATCTGGTGTTTATGGGGCCATTTTATACGAATAGAAATATTGCTCCTATAAAAAGGTTGACAAAAGAGGAGGAACTAATTAGAGTGAAACAGTTCCGAAAGTTCCCAAAAAAAATCCCTTTTAAAATCAATTAGGTGTCCGGCCGAGTTTTTTTGTGCGTTCGTAGCTGGTCGTATAGAACAAGCTCGCAATATATAAAAATACCCAACTGTTATTGAGTCTTCCTCGCCTTTAAACTTGTGTTCCATTCAAAGCGTGTGACATTTTAAGAAGACAAACCATTCCTGATTTTCCTCAAAGAAGCTAGAAACCATGACCCAGATGAATATAGAAGAACTTAAGTCTAAGACCATATCTGAACTCACAAGTATTGCCAGGGATCTAAAGATTCAGGGCCATAGCGGACTGAGAAAGCAGGACCTGATATTCAGGATTCTAGAAGCCAAGACTGAAAAGGACGGTCTGATGTTTGGTCAAGGGGTGTTGGAGATTCTCCCAGATGGGTTTGGTTTTCTTCGAGCGCCGACTTATAACTATCTTCCGGGGCCGGATGATATTTATGTGTCTCCGTCCCAGATTCGCAAATTTGATATGCGTACAGGCGATACCATTTCCGGTCAGATCCGTCCGCCCAAAGATAGCGAACGTTATTTTGCTTTGCTGAAGGTGGAGGCGATCAACTTTGAGAATCCGGAAAAGACAAAGGAAAAAATCTTATTCGATAACCTGACACCGCTGTATCCTGAAGAGCGGATTCGGTTGGAGACACCGGGTGGCAAGGATTATAGTGCTAGGGTGATGGATCTGATGACCCCCATTGGCAAAGGGCAGCGTGGATTGATTGTGGCACCGCCCAGAACCGGGAAAACCATGTTGTTGCAATCTATTGCCAACAGTATCAGCACGAATTATCCAGAAATTGCGTTGATCGTATTGCTCATTGACGAACGTCCGGAAGAGGTGACCGATATGGAGCGCTCCGTTAAGGGAGAAGTTATCAGTTCTACCTTTGACGAGCCGGCACAAAGACATGTTCAGGTCGCAGAAATGGTGATTGAAAAGGCCAAGCGCCTGGTTGAGCACAAGCGGGATGTAGTGATCCTTCTGGATAGTATTACGC
>DUAA01000081.1:1725-5090 GCA_012961055.1 Nitrospinaceae bacterium | reverse complement strand
AGACCCAAACGATTTTTTGGTGCAGCCAGGAACCTTGAGGAAGGGGGTAGCCTGACTATCCTTGCTACGGCACTCATTGATACAGGAAGCCGCATGGATGATGTTATTTTTGAAGAATTCAAAGGGACGGGTAATTTGGAAATCGTTCTTGACCGTAAATTGGCAGACAAGAGAACGTACCCATCCATTGACATCAACAAATCAGGAACCCGTAAGGAAGAGTTGTTGATGCCTGAAGAAGACCTCCAGCGTGTGTGGTTATTAAGAAAAGTTTTGGTCCCGATGGGCATCCATGATACTATGGAACTCCTCTTGCAGAAGATAAAAGACACAAAAACCAACGCCGAATTTTTGGCTGTAATGAACTCTTAATGGTGACTCAATGAAAGATGGAACTCATCCTGAATATTATGAAATCACAGTGAGTTGCGCATGTGGTAGCGAAGTGCAGACTCGTACGACTCTGAAAGACCTTCATGTGGAGGTTTGTTCTAGTTGTCATCCTTTTTTTACTGGAAAACAGAAGCTTATGGACACTGCGGGTCGCATTGAAAAATTCAGGCGCAAATATGCCAAGGCGCAACCTGCGAGCACACAAGAAGTATCTAGTTCCCAGTAAAACGAGTTCACCTTCTTTCCCTAATCTCATAGGGTTTTCAAGAAACTACTCCATCCATGTTTGATAAGCTGAAATCGGTTGAGAAGCGTTACGATGATCTCAATCAATTGCTCAGTGACCCCAAAGTTATTTCCCGGCAATCTGAGTTCCAAAAATATGCCAAAGAACAATCCGACTTAGCCCCTATTGTCCATCAGTTCCAAGCTTGGCAGAAGATTGATCGACGGTTACAAGAAAACCAAACTATCCTGAACGAGGAAAAAGACCCTGAATTGCTTGAAATGGCCCGGGAAGATGTGGCCGATTTGGAAATCCAAAAAGAAGAAAAGGTTGATACCCTAAAACGTCTTTTGCTTCCTAAAGATCCTCGGGATGAGAAAAACGTTATTGTAGAGATTCGAGCGGGTGCAGGAGGAGAAGAGGCGGCACTTTTTTCAAGTAATCTGTTCCGCATGTATTCACGATATGCTGAAGAAAAAAAATGGAATGTTGAAATTTTGAGTTCCAACCTGACCGGAAAAGGTGGCTTTAAAGAAGTTATATTCAACATATCAGGGAAAGGAGTTTACAGCAGACTGAAATATGAAGGGGGTACCCATCGTGTGCAACGGGTTCCGGATACTGAAAGTCAGGGGCGTATTCATACCTCTGCGGTGACTGTTGCGGTTATGCCAGAAGTGGAAGAAGTGGATATTAATATTAACCCGGCAGATATAAAGGTGGATGTATATCGTGCTTCCGGGCCAGGTGGACAGAGTGTTAATACAACAGATTCAGCAGTACGTTTGACATATATACCGACCGGCATGATTGTGACCTGTCAGGATGAAAAATCGCAACATAAGAACCGGGAAAAGGCCATGAAGGTTTTAAGGGCGCGATTATATGACGAAGAACAAAAAAAACAACAAGAGTCTATGGCGGACGAGCGGAAACAGCAGGTGGGGTCCGGCGACCGTAGCGAACGCATTCGTACTTATAACTACCCGCAGGAAAGGGTGACCGACCACAGAATTGGTTTAACCCTGCACAAACTATCCGCAATGATGGAGGGAAATTTGGATGAGATGCTTGATACGCTAACGCTCCATTTTCAAACGCAGGCTCTTAAAGGAGAATAGGGCGATGGTTCTTGGAGAGTCAAAACTAGGCTGTTATCAGGGTGAGACCATTTATTCACTTCTCAATTTTTCCTGTCAAAGATTTCTACAGGCGGGAGTAGCGTCTCCTCGATTGGATGCAGAAACATTAATAGCAGATGGTCTTAAAGTGTCAAGAACGGCATTGCTGACGCATCCCGATCGGATTTTGAAGCGGTCCGAGGTGCAGATGCTTTTTGCCAGAATAGAGAGAAGAGTTTTGCGCGAACCGGTTTCTCACATAACCGGTGTTCAGGAATTCTGGTCCCTTGAATTTGAAGTTAATGAGAAAGTTCTGACACCCCGCCCGGAAACAGAAATTATGATTGAGCAATGTTTGAAAGTATTACCTAAAAAACCTTCTCTGGTTCGAATTCTGGACTTGGGAACAGGTTCGGGAGTTCTTTCTGTCGTCTTGGCGAAGGAAATTCCTCAAAGCCGAATCACGGCTATTGAAAAATCAGAATTAGAGACTGCCCGAAAAAATGCCTTGCGCCATGGGGTGATAGATCAGGTTTGTTTTTTAGCGGGCGATCTGATGAAAATAGATTGGAACGGGCCGTATCATCTTATTGTTTCTAATCCTCCCTATATTGAATCGGAAGCCTTGTTAATGTGCATGCCGGAAGTCCAGCAATATGAGCCCACTTTGGCCCTCGATGGGGGAAGAGATGGGTTGAACTATTACCGGTTCATCGTACCGACGGCATGGAAAAAACTGGACAAAAATGGCTGGTTGGTTTTGGAAATTGGACATACCCAGGCTCAGGCCGTGGTGGCTTTAATTGAAGGTTGTTCTCGTTATCAAGATATTCAGGTGATTCAAGATTACTCCGGATATGACAGGGTGGTAATGGCGAGGATTATGGATGGATAAGATTTTAATAGAGGGTGGGCGGCCATTGGAGGGTATAGTTAAGATTAGCGGAGCTAAGAATGCAGTTCTTCCTATTTTAGCCGCAACACTTCTGACCCGAGGGCGGAACATCATTGAAGGTGTTCCTAAAGTGTGTGATGTGGAAACCATGATTCAGCTTCTCAAAGATCTGGGGGCAGAAGTAGAAAGCTATTGCGACGAAAAAATTATTTTAGATACGTCCAATGCAAACAACCCAGAAGCTCCTTATAACCTGGTTTCTACAATGCGAGCCTCCTGTCTTGTTTTGGGGCCGTTGCTGGCCAAGTTGGGGCGAGCCCGTGTTTC
Organism: Nitrospinaceae bacterium; assembly: GCA_012961055.1. Lineage (GTDB taxonomy): Bacteria > Nitrospinota > Nitrospinia > Nitrospinales > VA-1 > LS-NOB. The sequence continues at coordinate 2,128 of DUAA01000081.1, read as the reverse complement.
CTTGCCGGGAGGGTGTGCTATCGGGGCACGACCTATTGATCTCCATATTAAAGGTTTGGAAGCCATGGGTGCGAAGGTCTGGCTGGAACATGGATATGTGCATGGAACTGCTGAGTGTCTTAAGGGAACCGAATTCTATTTCGATACGGTTTCGGTGACGGGTACTGCGAACTTAATGATGGCAGCCTCTCTATCGGAGGGAAAAACCGTTTTGGAAAATGCGGCCAAGGAACCCGAGGTCGTGTTTCTTGCGGATATTTTGAACCAAGCTGGAGCAAAAATTGAAGGCCAAGGCACCGATATGATTACTATTCAAGGGGTCTCTTCCTTGAAACCGATTGAGTGCCGTATTTTTCCTGATCGCATAGAAGCTGGCACTTATATGATTGCAGCAGCCATCACC
>DUAA01000081.1:0-1668 GCA_012961055.1 Nitrospinaceae bacterium | reverse complement strand
TGAAGCTCAGGTTGACGTGGAAGTAGAAGGAACTTCGATCCGAGTCCGGGGTAAACGACCCTTGCTTGCAGTCAATGCTAAAACCCATCCCTATCCGGCTTTTCCGACAGATATCCAGGCCCAGTTCATGGCGTTGATGACTTTGGCACGCGGACAGAGTATCATCATGGAGACTGTATTTGAGAATCGGTTTATGCATGTTGCAGAATTAAAAAGGATGGGAGCTGATATTACTTTGGATGGCCGCACAGCAATTATTAATGGTGTTAACAGTCTTTCTAATGCTCCCCTGATGGCTACAGATCTTCGTGCCAGTGCATCGCTTGTATTAGCGGCTCTAGCGGCAAAAGGTGAATCTGTGATTTCGCGTGTTTATCATATTGATCGTGGATATGTGAGCATGGAAAAAAAACTTTCCTGTTTGGGTGCCCGGATTAAAAGAGTCAAGTAAATCCTCTAAGCAGGGGATTTAGATGCCGAGCTAGCCTAGGTGGAAACAGGCTCAGTGCCTTCGTTGGGTTCGAACCATCGTCAACCCATTGCTACCATTGGTAGTTAGCTAGTAAAAGTTTTTCCCGCTAAACGTATCCTACTGGGCAAGAAGGCTGATGAAGTAAATCACAAGCCCAACACACTAAAGCTACACGAAGTGGACATTACTAATCTTTCATAACTTGGGTTATGGACAATACACGCCCCCTTTACAATCAAGATATCCGAAGTTTTTTATTATGGGTGCCTAATTGGATAGGTGATGTGGTGTTGACGCTTCCGGTTATACAGTCTTTGCGCCGTGCATACCCTATGGCCCAAATTTCTGTTGTTGCAAAATCTCCGTCTGATGAACTGCTTCTAGGGCACCCTGCCATTAACACGGTTTTAACTTTACCTTCTGGGTTAGAAAATGGATTTTGGCAGAAAGTTAAGTTCGCCCGAAACCTGAAAAAATTTAATTTTGATGTTGGGGTTCTATTTCCAAATTCTTTTGGTTCCGCTTTTTTTTTAAGTTTGACGGGAGTGAAGTTTCGTTTAGGTTATGACACTGATGCTAGAGGTTTTCTACTTACTCATCCTGTTGCAACGACATCGCATTTAAAAAAATCGCAGTACCGTGTTGAATATTACTTTAAGATTCTTTCTTCCTTGAAGTTGGGTGCTCCTGACGCTAGTTTTGCAAAGCTGACTTCACAGGAAGGGGATGCTACTGCTCGGAAAATTTTACTAGATATGGGTTTGGATGAAGATGAGGAGTTTCTCGCTTTGCATCCAGGAACATCAAAAGTTGAGCGGGGCTGGCATGTCGAGAGATTTGAGATTTTGTGTCAGAAGTTGATTGAAGATGGGATTCGGGTGGTTCTTGTGGGAACGGAAAAAGAGTCGGAATTGTTGAACCGGATTAGGAAATCGGGAAAACCAGACATGATCAAGATCATACCGCCGGTGAACTTAAGGGTATTGGCGAAGCTGTTAAGAAAAAGTCGATTATTCATTGGTAATGATAGCGGGATGATGCACCTTGCTGCAATGGTTGGTGTGCCAATATTGGGAATTTTTGGGCCAGGAAACTCCAAAACGAGTGGACCTTATATTGAAATGAAAAAACAGGAAGTGGTTACAAAGAATTTTTCTTGTTCACCCTGTAAACAGAAATTCTTTAAAGAATGCAAA
>DUAA01000080.1 GCA_012961055.1 Nitrospinaceae bacterium | reverse complement strand
CCGGTCCGGGTTTTTTGATCCTTAACAAACAGGAAGCAGGGAAGAGAAAAGAACAACAGCAAACCCGCGGTTGGAAGAAAGGCTGAAGAACGCCCGGCTGACTCGACAAATGGTTTCACCAGCACCATGCCAAGGATAGAACCCAAATAGCCTAGGGCTACGCCATATCCTGAAACCAGACCGATATGGCTACCGCGTGAAATGGAGGGGAGCATGCCATTATAAAAAACCAATGCCGATTGGTAACCGTAATTGGCCACCATGAACAAAATCAGGCCTGTCCACAGGTGGTCGGTAGTGCCGATCAATCCTGTTGAGAAAATGCACAGGAGGGTGAGCACAATAAGTGGCGCTCTGCGTTTTCCGGTGGTGTCTGAAAGGGCCCCGAAAACAGGAACACTTATGGCCACCGCTAGCATGGAAATGGAAAGGGCGGTGCTATATAAAATATCCTGACCATTATGATCCACCGTCACCCACAAGGCGAAATATAGCGAAATCACGTTCATCGAAAAAATGGTGTTGGCGAAATCGTAAAGGCACCAGGAGAAAATTGCGCGTTTGTCGGCGACCTGGCTCACGGGGAGGATTGCGCGGTGCGGAATCCGTAAATCTCGTTTTTTATATGAGGGAAGTTGCGGGCCCGTTTGATAACTTTTATACCTTCAACACTGTTGACCCATGAGCCCCCTCTGAGCACTTTCATCTTGAGCGGTCCTTGAGGACCTTCCGGATTGATTTCAGGGCTGGAGCTATAATAGTTTTTGTCATACCAGTCCCGGCACCATTCCCAAACATTCCCAGCGGTGTTGTATAACCCAAAAGGGCTGATACCAGAGTGGTAATAGTCCACTGGTGCTGTGTATGGGTAGTTATCATTTTCTCCGAAAATATTGACAAAGAAGAAATTGAGTCCTTTATCAAACTTTCTTCCCCAAGGCCATAGACGACCATCGTTTCCACGTGCAGCCTTTTCCCATTCCGCTTCAGTCGGCAGCCTTCGCCCTTTCCATTTAGCGTATGCCATGGCATCGTGCCAGTTCACTCCTACAACAGGTTGATCAGGTTCATTAAACTGAGAATCTTCCCAGAATTTTGGAGCCTGATGTCCTGTGGCTTGCATGAACAATTCGTAGTCCTTGTTACTCACTTCATATTTATCGATGAAATAGCTAGAGGTGAAAACGAAATGCATGGGTTTTTCATCTGGTTTTCCTGAAGAGGATCCCATTTGGAAATATCCTTTGGGAATATAAATCATCCCCGGAGGAGATTCAGGCTGAGCCTGTACGGGAGAGTGTGAAATAATGATTGCGAAAAGAAAAAGGCAAGAATAAATAAAATAAGGTTTGGCGCACTGGGTGGTCATGACAAATCAAAAAAACCAATGTGAGTGACCAAATCGCGTTTGGTTTCTGGCGCGAGGCTTTCGGAAGCCTCAATATTCTCTATATTGATCCACTCGTAATGCCCATTCCAGCAATTGAGGCTAAATATGGTATTACCATACCAATCCATACTGTTGTTTAGAAAAATCGGTCCTTGGCATTTTGAGCATTTGCCATGGATATGCATATTATTTTGCGATGAGTGCATGCTTCATTTCCCATTAATTAGAACTTGCCTATAAATTAAATTACAAAGAGCATTAATCTGCAAGTAAATTCTATAAAACTGTGCGGTTTGAAATGCTCAATCCTATTGAAAAGTCAAGGCCTTTTCGTTGGTCCTTACCTTGTTAAGGAGAATGACGTCAGTACAGGAAGAAAAAGAGTTTGTTATTTGCTTTCAATGGGTAGCGGAAAGCCGGTTTTTATCAGAAGGATTTTCAATTCATCGATAGGGAGACCAATGATATTGGATTTTGAGCCGGAAAAATCACGCACCATAAAACTGCCTTTGCCTTGAATGGCGTAGGCACCGGCCTTATCCATGGGTTCACCGGTTAGGACATAATTTGATATCTCTTCAGCGGTTAAGGATTTGAAGCGAACTTTTGATGTTACGGACTTGTCGAGTGTTTTTCCCGGACTGACAACACAAATGCCGGTCATGACGCGATGTTCTTTGCCACTCAACCGACTGAGCATCCTTAGTGCATCAGGAGCATCCACAGGTTTTTCTAATATCTCTTGATGTAGAGCTACGAGGGTATCGGCACCGATCACCCAACTGTCAGGGTAATTTTTAGCGACACTCTCTGCCTTCGCACGAGCTAATAACTTAGCATTTTCTTCCGGACGTAATCCAGGGTCCAGTTTTTCTTCCACTGAACTGGGGACAACCTCAAATTGGTCGGTAATCTGTCGCAGCAGTTCCAATCGACGGGGAGATTGTGATGCCAGAATAAGTTTAGGGGTAATATCGTTCATCCGCTCTGCAGCATACTCGAAATTAAAGGTCGGCACAACCCACTAGGCGCGACCACTAGGCGTGGGACCAGTGAGCAATAGCTTTATCTGGCGAGCAAAGAGTAATCTCGACTGAAAGAGCTAATGCCTAGTGCCCTCCAACGGGAGTGGGCCATTTGTCAAGGTATGTTAGTAGGTGGAAATTGCAAAGCAAATCCTATATATTGATATACTTTACCAAAGACAAGAAAACGACAACCTCCCAAAATCAAAGGAAGAAGCATGGCGGGTGCAACGCATCAAATTCAAGTTCGGCAAATTCTGGTCGAAAAAAAGGAAGTGGCAGATTTACTTAAGGAGACGATAGACAGCATTTCTTCGGGAACGGGGCGAATAAAAATGTTGATGAGCTTGGCTGAAAAGTACAGCATTTGTTCCGCTTCCAAAGAGGATGGCGGCAATCTGGGCTGGCTGGAAGTGGGCTGGAATAGGAGTGACCCCAGGCAACCGCGCGGCGGTTTTATAACATTAAAAAATGACGAGTTGGATGAATTTATTCGGGAAGGGCTTACCAAAATGACCATACATAAAGGACTATTATTTGGTCCCGTTGAGACTTACGAAGGGTTTCATTTAGGTATGGTTTGCCAGGAAGTCAAGCTGGATCGGATTCTTTAGCTATGCCGCTAAGCGGGGGCTGTGAATCCCAATCCTAAGCTTTTACCCGTACGGGGCATGAATTTATGGGTAGGGATACCACGCATGCCCTGGAGGGTTATAACTAACAATAGCTTTTATCTGGCGATCAAAGAGCTATTGTCCATGCTAATGGAGGCTCTCAGTCTCTGCTTCATCTCCGACAAAATTATAAGCAAAGCAACCGCTTGAGCACCGGACCATGTAATGCGGGCAGGACCGGCATGGTTCTTTTGCCTTGGTTTTCTCAAACACCGTGGTCAGAAACTTAGCCCCCATTTGGGCCATAGCAATAGAATTCACCTCTTTAAAATCCGATACATTTCCCAGCGTCAGATTGTGAAAAGGAAAACAGTTGAAGCAGTCGCCTTTAGAGTCAATATCCATGGGGCTACCGTCTGCACATCCGAAGTAGAACTCATTGCGATTCCACTCTTCCATTGGCGGAACCTGCTTGTTGCCGTGATAATAGATACGGTCCGTTAATGAAAGCTGGTCTTCGCTGATATCGTCGAGAAAACAGGGAGGCAAGGAGCAGTCAAATCGAAAACATAATTGTGGAAACCGCTCCATAATTTTCAACATTTGTTTGCCAACCTTTGGGAAGTCTCTAATAGGCAGATAGGTGTTGGCTTCCCCACCGATAATGGGAAACGCAGGACTGACCCGGATTTTAAATTGTTTGTCACGGGGCAGTCCGGCTTTCTGGTAAATGGCGTTAATTTCTTCGCACTGTTTTTCGAGTTCCTGATCCTTGGAATAAAGGTTGATGCTGAATGTGACACTGTAACCGTTGACTCGTAACATGCGTACGGCGACTTCCTTGCACCGTTCATGGTTTTTCTCTGAAATGTTTTCCCGGGTTTGCCAGTTCAATAAAATTGCAAAGGTGATTTGCTTACTGACTGCTCCACTTGGACTGGCTATCTTCAGCAACAGATCTAATACCTTTTCCGGCATCAATCCATTAGTGAAAACACTGAGGTGAGAGAATGGAAGGATTTTGTCATAGGTGTTTTGAAAAATATCATTGAACTGGGGATGCAGGGTGGGTTCCCCTCCCATGAAATTGATGATGGGCGCATTTTTTATTTTTGGCAGGAACTCGTTAATGAAATAGTCATATTCCATGGATTTTCCTGGCGTCTTCACCGTTTCTTCCATGTACTCATCTGCAAAACAGTAATTGCAAGTTAGATTGCAGTAGCTGTTTAAAATTATATTCATCGGTTATCTCTCTGAGGGATAGAAACGGTCCTGTTTAGATCCTCAAGCTATTGTAAGACCCTAATCCTGAAGGGTTTTCGAAATTGATAATTTTGCTTAGGTTAGTATATATCATACCATCTTGAGGTTTAGAAAAGATCGTCAATATTCACGGATTGAACTTTTTTTTCCGTCTAAGTATCTGGGATGTCCCAGCCTGAACCACAATTTTCATCTCGCAGGGATGGGTTCGGGCCACATTGACAAGCTCTTGAATAGCCTTATCTTTGGCATCCGTTTCATCATTTGCTTCGCAGGCATATTCCCATGCAGAACTTACTGTGGGGATTTTTTCCAACCCGTGTTCTTCCAGCCGCTCTAAAATCTCCTTGTGGCCCTCTTCTCCCAAATCTATAAACTCTACAGCAATAAATACTTTGTATTGCAAGGGGTTTCTCCTTTCAAGGATATAAAATAAATGCGAAGCCCAGTGTATAATAAGCCGTCCAGAACGTGTGAGAAAATGTTAAAAAGACTTGGGCTCACAAAACGGGTACTATTATTGCCCTTGTCTGCATTCATGGGGATGTTCGTCCCGCTGGAGCAACTCTGCCTACCCTGGACCACAACCTGCCTGGGGTGGATTAGTCTATTCCCCTAGAACCGAAAGACCTTTCCCAATTGAAATCAGAAACCCTTAATGTCACCAAAATCTTGGGTGATGGTTAACCGTCCTTTTGATTATTTTCTTGCTGATGCATTTCGCAACCGGCAAAGGCCTGCGAAGATGCTACCTAGGATGCAATGGGTGAGGGCTGATATAGCTCCAGGCACAGTTGCCAAGCTGAAATCTGGGAAATTGCTCCTGGCTAGTTCGGTGGCTAATCCAGAGTTTTGCATTCCTACCTCGATTGATACGGTTTGTGAGTCTAACTCGGTAAACTTGGAAAGCCGGGACAATAGATACCCTAGTATAAACCCCATCAGATGAAGCAAAAGTACGGCAACGATTAATGAGGGACCGATTTCCATAATGGCGGATTTTTTTACAGCCAGAATAAAATCCACAATGAACACGATAGAAAGCACGGCGATGAAGGGGCTATAGGCTTCCACTTTTTTTACAGCATGATGGCAATAATGGTTCAGAAAAATTCCGATTAATACAGGAAGGATGACCACCTGCAAGGTTTTAAGTAAAAGCCCCAGAGTATCGACATCGACCCTCAAGCCTGTTAATTCCAGAGAGATGGATTCCACCCACCAAGTGGTTAGAAAAGGGGTTAGAAGGACAGCCAATAGAGTGGAGCAGGTAGTCAGGCTAACAGAAAGCGCGACGTGGGTTCTGGCTATGAAACAAACTACATTGGAAGCTGTGCCTCCGGGACAGCAGGCTACCAGAACGACTCCAATGACAAAATCGATGGGCAGGTTAAAAGTGAGAGCCAGCGCGTAGCCCAACCCTGGCATGATGGTGTACTGTAAACCAACGCCAAGCAAAACGAATTTAGGCATTTTGAGGACGCGGGAAAAATCTTTAAAGCTTAGGGTCAGCCCCATACTCAGCATTATGAGACAGAGGAAATAGGGGATCCAATGCGGTTGAAACCAAGTGGCGGTTTCTGGTTTCCATAGGGCAAGTCCAGCACCGGCTAGCACCCATACGGGGAATAGGTTCGTCAGGGCAATAAAAAGTCGCTCGACTGAATTCACTAATGAATTGATTTTTGAGCGATGATACTGGAATAGGCCTCTTTGCCGTCGTCATAATCCTGATAGCGGATGACTCGCATGTCCTTGAAAATAACAAGAAGCTCGTTGGTGTCGAGCGCCCATTCTCGGCTGAACCGTGCGTATTGCAGATAGTCGATATTATAGGTTTCGACCACGATCATGCCGCCGGGTTTCAGTGCAGACTGAAATTGTTTGAAAAGATTCCTCTGCATATAATAGGTGCAAAGGATCACATTATAGGTGTTGGGTTCCAGTGTGAAACTTTCGAGATCGACCACATGGGTTTCAATATTGACGTTATTTTTTTCCGCCAGTTTATGAGCTTTATTTAGTCCTTGTTGGG
>DUAA01000079.1 GCA_012961055.1 Nitrospinaceae bacterium | reverse complement strand
ATGACCCCGCTTCGGCGGGGTTTTTTGTTTCTAGGTTAGGAAAAGAATACCAAAAACCAGAGTAAACATTAGTATCGTGGTTATGACTTCAATCATATTCATAAAACTATTTATGATTTAGATAAATAGTTAGATGGAGAAAACAGAATGAGCAATATGGGCAACAACTTTTTCTGGGCGTTCGGCTGCTGTGAAGATAGAAATGATCCTGAACAACTTGGAAGAATAAGGGTTAGATGGTTAGGTATCCACTCAGAAAATAAGCAGGACATTCTAACAAAGGATTTACCTTGGAGTCAGGTGATGCAGCCGGGCACAGGGAATAACATAGCGGGCGTTGGGCAGTCAACGAATATCCCTGAAGGTTCCTGGGTTATGGGTTATGCTAAAGACTCAGGGCTACAAGATTTCGTAATCTTAGGCGTTCTGCCTGGGATGAATACTCGGACATCGGTTCGGGGAATGCCCAATCAAGAAACTATGACGGAGAAGTTTCTTAGGCCCGATGGTAAGGCTTGGGCACAAAATCGAGGTGACCTAAAAGAAATCACTGATGATACTATTGACTATGAAAAAGGTTTCTTTGACCCCACGATAGATATGAGGAATATTCCTTACCCGCCGTCTGCGGCGAGTTATGGTAATCCTGTTGCGGGTCACGAATATGATCCACCCGTAGATGCTCCGGGAGATATTACTCCCAATAATCCTGATGATAAGATAACACGCGTCCCCAATTATTCAGATGCGGGCGGAGGGGATCATCCTTCTAAGTTAGACCTTGATGAGAAAGATGAGGCTCAATGGGAGTATATTGATAGGGTTTCTGAGCCTATGATGCGTGCCACACATTCTGATATGTTGCACTTTCTTTATAGGACAACACGAAGGCTCACGGCAGATCGGAGATTCAAACCTGCTTGGATAGACTTTGGAACATTTAGATGGCCGGATAATAATACCTATTACGAACCCAAATATGATAGGGAGCCTGAAGGTGTAACCGAGGGTCGGTATAAGTGGGGAGGCTTTCACGATAAGGATAAAGGACGAGAGGGTGTTATCTTCTCAACTGGTTATCTTGAACCGGGATATTGGTCAGAGGATCGTGA
>DUAA01000078.1 GCA_012961055.1 Nitrospinaceae bacterium | reverse complement strand
CTCCCCAGGCTCAATTACGGGCTCAAAAGTGTCAGGGCAAAGAGTGCACTGCACTTCTTTTTGAAAAGTATCTACCATACGTTTATTCTGCACCAAGGTTAAAAAATTCAGCGGAGAGAACCTCCGCGAATAACTTGTAATAGTACTTTATCCTGCCGGGGTTAAGCGGAAGAATACCACAACCTGCTAAACCATGCTCTCGACTTGACGGGCCACTGCCATTTGCTTTCACAACCAGCACCAACCGTATGGTTAATTAGATCGGTGAAATGAACTCAGGTTCTAAAAAAATTTACCCCTCTTAATGGCAAAAAAAAACCCATGGCCAAATAGACCATGGGTCCAATAGGATTTCATCTGTTTAGCCAGAATAAGCCTGACCCAAAGCAGCAGATTCGGCTTCTGTTCCACCCATAATAACCTTGCCCGTTACCACATCCACGGGGAACATGGTAATTGCATTATGCGTACTACAAACAACCTTACAAAGGTCACAACCTTTGCAACGAGGCTCAATCACTATGGCTTTTTTTGTAGACTCATCCAGCATAATAGTATCCGCTTCTGGACAGTACATGATGCAAAGTCGGCAACCTTTTTCTGCGATACATTTATCGTTATCTACATAAGCGATGTTATACACTCAAAACTCTCCTCAATTAAAAAAGGTTAAACCTCTACCAATTTTAGGTCCTGCTTCTCCGCCCACTCTTTACCCAATCGATAGGACTCAATAATCGTGTCCATATTGGCTTGAAGAAGCTGTTCTTTCTTAGCATATTTTTTCTTAATTGCCTCGTCAAGGGTTGCCGTGCCACCCGAAGCTACATATTTTTTACCAAAACGTTCCTGTAAAGCACCGTCTAGAGCTTTGATAGTAACAATATTGGTCACGCCCGCACAGGCACCAATCATCGCCATGTTGGTTGAAAGCTCAGTCTTCCCAATTTCCAAAGCTAATTTGGTCGCGTCATGATTGAGCACCTTGACATTGAGATCCTCCAACCTTTGATGATCCTCTTTATTAAGAAGGTCGGTTGGGGTATTGATAATGACCAGACCATTTTCCTTAATCCCGGAATAAAAGGGAGCTGTATAACTTTTCTGCATGGTAATAACCTGAGCATGAAAAACCATGATAACATCTGGGAATACCAGTTCACCCCGGTCATAGATACGCTCAGTTCCTATCCTGCAATAACTTTCGGCGGGGGCCATACGTTTCTCGGCGCCGAAAAAGGGATTCGAAATAGAAAATCTACCATCTCTATTAGCAGCCATAGCCAACAGATGCGCCGCTGTTACGGCCCCTTGTCCACCTAAACCGGAAATTCGGATATTCATCCTGCTCATAATGTTTACACTCCTATATCTTAAGCGTTTACCGACTTTTTAGCTTCTTTAGCCGCTTTTTTCCTAGCTTTAGTTTCTTCTTTAATTGAGTCCAGAAGTTTCTGGGCTTCATCAGTAATGTACTCCTTCTGTACGAACCGACCGCCAATGGTTTCAGAATCTTTCATTTCGTCCAAGCCTTCCATGCTCTGTTTGCCGATCTCAAGAATACACGGAGTATAAAGCTGAACAAACGACGGGCCAACTTCTCGTGCCACATAAATAGCATTTTTAATAGCCTGCTCCACCCGGTTGGGTTTACTGACTGTCAAAACAGCTACATAAGCACAACCCGCTTCACGAGCAATTTCCGCCAGGCGCACTTTCTCAAAGTTCTTGCCTTTTGGAGCCATTTTGGCAACGAAGCCTTTTTGCATCAGGCCACTTTCCTGTCCGCCAGTGTTGGCATAGAGCTCATTATCAAAACAAATGGTGGTAAATTTTTCTAGACGAAACCAAGACTGCATCGTCATGTCCAGCCCAATATCAACAGTTGCACCGTCTCCAGCTAGAACCACAACATCTTTTTCAACATCTGGGAAACGACTCTTCAAAGTCCGCTTCAAGCCCGACGCAATAGCATTCTGATTGCCAAACAAAGAATGAATGTTATGCACCGCAACATGCGGGAACACCAAACTGGTACAACCCGTAGAACCGACAAATACGGTATCTTCCGGAGCTGGCAAACTGGCCAGGATATAACGGAAAGCGATGGACTCAGGACAACCGGCGCACAAAGAATGCTGCTCAATCAATTCTTTAGAGGAACCAATGTCCTTCCAGCCACGATCCTGATTACCATAAGTGGCTGTTGCGACTAACTCCTGATATTCTGGCGGCATTACATCAGCCAGATCTTCACATATTTGGATTTTTTCCTTGCTCATAAATTCCCCTTAAATTAATTTCCCCTATTTGGGAAAGATAACTTTATAAAGTTAGCTTGGGCCCCTACCATTACATTCGTAGAGGAGTGGTTTCCATACCCAATTGAATCTTGATCTGTTCCACAATAACTTCAGAAGGCATTGTCATGCCGCCGCAAACATGTGGTCCCACATAAACCCTTTCGTTATCTGGGATAATGGCCTTGATTTCACGAGCCAGCCAGCCGACCACATTAAATTCCGGAACAAATATATGTTTAGCGTGTTTCGTAACCCGCCTGATTTCTTCAGTCGGGAACGGACGGATGGTCTTAATTTTAACCAGTCCAACCTTAATCCCTTCTTCTTCAAGAAGGCGAATGGCTTCCCGGCTCTGCGATACAGCAGTACCAGAGGCCACAATCAGAAGCTCCCGGTCAGCGTTGTATTCGTCGATCAAACCATCCAGAAGAGGAATGGTGTGTTTACGAGAACGCTCAACTGCTGCTTTAATTTCCTGTTGCCAGGAAGCATGGGTAGCATAACTGATGTAATTGGATTTCATAACAAACGGATCGCGCATCATACGGATCGGAGATGTCTCCATATCCATAACCGGCTGCGGATTCTGATAGGGGTCATAAGGAGTCAGGGTGAGATCCAATGGGGGAAGGTCAACCGTATCCTTAGTGTGGGTCACGAAGAAACCGTCACAACACACCGCAATCGGGACATGCACATCCGGTTGCTCTGCAACGATAAAACCTTTCATAATAAAATCAAAAAGGTCTTGTGCTGTTTCAGCGTGCCAAACCAGCATTCCCGTCTCAAGCAGATAATACATTTCCAAAGTATCAGGCTGAATACTCAGCGGAGAATTAACCCCTCGGCAAGTCACACAAACCTGAATCGGCAATCGCGCTCCGGCCCACATGGGAAAATTTTCCATAGCCCGCAAGGTACCTGGACCCGCTGTGGTAGTAAAAACCCGGTGTCCGCCAAAAGCAGCACCAGCACATTGTCCCATTACTGCAAACTCACTCTCACCACGGAAGTATTCGTCCAGATAGCCTTCTGCATAAATTTCGCCGATCAATGCCGCCGCTTCACTCTGAGGAGTGATGGGGTAAGCCACAGAAGTTCCAACACTGCAACGCTTAATAGCTTCGCGGATGACTTCACTGCCCGTCAAAAAATTTGGAGTTTGTTCAGCCTTAAAGAAGATATCGTTGATATCCGTATAAGTCTGATCCATCCTGTTTTTCTGACCCAGTTTCACATGTTTCGAAGCTATGATTCTCTTATTCTTAAGCTCCACTTGTTTATTCATAAATTTACTCCCGTATAAAAGAGTGCTTTAAAATAATAAAAAAATCTAAACTTGATTACTCAACTTTAATTAGCCGATTGGTCAACCAGACCAGCCCGGCTCAATTTAAATTGTTTAAAAGGAATGGCTTGAGATTCCACACCTTCCGATTTCAGTTTTTTAACTGCATCTATAAGTTTACGAATCTTTCCTAGATCTGCATCACGAAAAGAAAGACAAGCATCTTCATGTCCAGCCATGGCACACATAGCCATTGTATAACAGTTTGTCCCACCACGAATAATTTTTAAAGACAAGTTGGCCTGATGGCAATGCACCCCAATAAAAATACAAACATCTATCTTGTTATGCCAGATGGTCAAATTCGGATGGTTAGGGTTAATTTCAACAGCTGCTTCAATCTTGGGATACTTAGGCCGATAGTCTGCCATAGGAATTATTCGCATCGGGGCTTCATTAGCTAATTCCCGAATAGCCTTGGCTTTTTCTGCCACATGATCGTTCCATTTCCACAGCACCAATGGGCCCGGAAATATAGTTGGAACTTTGGCTCCTAAAACCTTTCGGGCGAAAACTTCATAAGCCTCGTCCTCGGGCACAATCCTACCTTCGATATGCGCTTCCCCAGGATCGGGCAAAACGTTCCCCATTGATGCAGCGGCGGGAGGCAAAAAGGCCTCCGGCCCAGGCAAGACCTGATATTGGCTCATTCTGATAGTCCTTAAATATATAAGTTAATTTTGAAGAAAAAGATCCCCCATGATAAACCAGGCCAAAAAAGTTGTCAAACCTTAATAACTCAAATAGCTTAGCCCTCAATAACTTTCTTTTCGTTCAGTAAACCCTAGTATATCCCGGCTACAGCTGTCACCCTTAAATTTAATACTTAAAATTAGGATCACGACACTCACTCTCACTGGATATTCACCGATTAAAACCCTTAAAGCCCTAGTAGTAGCCACTCTAGGGAACACAAATCCCCATAAATTGGACAAATTCAGACAATTTCTACATCTCCCTACACATCTACAGAGATAAGAAAAGCTTGTCTCGACAAAAGCCAATAAAATTAAAGTTGTTTTTTTAAGTCTTCAAGCAAGGCAAGGTGTTTTTTTTCTTCCACCATCAAATGTGAAAAAATGGCTTTGACATCCAACTTTTTCTCTTTTTCCAATAATTCTTGGAGCATCGCAATCGATCTTTTCTCAGAATCAATACCCAGTTCGAGCGCCTGCTTGTCGCTTTTAATATTTTTCATAGCTGAATCATTCAGACTAGGGAAAATTTTACCCTCCAGTTCTTCGACCATGAAACGTTCCAAGCGTTCTTTAGGACGGCTACGATTCACTATGACCGGTTGCAAGAACTGAGACTTCTCTTTCAAGATCTGGATATGTTCCCTTTCTTCTCCCGCTAAACGTGAGAACATCTCTCGTACCTTGGGGTTTTGAACCTTCTTCCCTGCGGATTCATAAAAAAATAACCCTTCCTTTTCAATGCAAAGACTTATCTCCATCGCATCCACACATTGAAACGAAGCTCGGGGTGGGCTCATATTCCCTTTTAACATTTCTAATTTTTCTTTCCTCATTGCCTCTCCCAAAGTAAAAGCCTCATCTAATAATCTACCACAGGTTTTCACCCACTCCTTTCGAAGTACCAATAAAAAATCTAAAAAATGGAATTTCTTCAATAAAAAGAATGTGTTATAGTTTTAGGCAAATGAGTTGGCTCACCAAAATAATGAAGTCCCAGCCCCTCTCAGGTCAAACTCCTAATCATGAATCAAGTTGAAATATTTACAGATGGCGGATGTAAAGGCAATCCGGGTCCTGGTGGCTACGGGTGCATCATCAAACAAAATGGTGAGACTCAAGAGATCAAAGGGGGAAACCCGGCAACCACCAACAATATCATGGAAATGACCGCCGCCATTGTCGCCCTCAAAAAACTTAAGGAGCCCTGCGAGATTAAATTAACGACCGATTCGCAATACGTCGTAAAGGGAGTGACTGAATGGATAAAAGGCTGGGTTCGCAATGGATGGAAAACGGCATCACGCCAACCGGTAAAAAATCAGGAGCTTTGGCAGGAGCTGCATAAATTGAACCAGCACCATGCCATCACCTGGGTTTGGGTAAAAGGCCACAGCGGCCATATCGAAAATGAACGTTGCGACCAACTGGCAAACGAAGCGATCGCTGAACTTTAGGTTTTTAAGACACAGCTGCATTAAACACAGTGGCCCTTTAGCTAACGAACTATCCTTAATAACAGCATATTTTTAGGTTGGAAGCTAAAATGAATTTGATCCCGAGAAAGTCTCTTTTCAAAAAAAGGTCACCGCTCCCTTATATTTTCATACTGAGTCTTTTCTTTTTAGTCGCATCCTGCTCAACCAAAGGGCCGGATTCCCCTATCAAGTCCTACCCTAAACAGACCGGGAAATATGATAGTTCTGAGAATTATGATTTCAGCTCTCGTAAAGACCGGCCTTATCCTAAAGGAGACGACCCAAAAAGCAGGACTGGCACCCAACAAGACCTGAAACCATTCAGCGGGCTTCAGACCCTTGCTGACCTGAAAGGGTTCGCTGATGACTTGGATAAAACCTCTATGGAAAAAGTTGTCATAAACCAGCTTCAGGCCATGCAGAATCAGGATCCTTCCACTCCGGTACGTCTAGGATCGCTCACCCTCACCCGCGGTCGACTTGTAAAAACTCTGGAAGCATTTTTAGATATTATCAAACAGGATCTCCCTTCTGAA
>DUAA01000077.1 GCA_012961055.1 Nitrospinaceae bacterium | reverse complement strand
AGTAATAATTTTACCTGCCTCCTTCCGCTAAAAATTATTTGTAAGAAATTTACGTCTGTATATACTTACTGGAGGCAGTGTGTTCTTTAACCCTATTAAGTAATAAGGTGATACCTATGAGAAAATTGATTTCTGTTTTATCCGTGTTTCTTCTTATTTTTTCAGTTGCACCGCTATTCGCAGATGAGGCGGTCTTAAAATTTTCTATGCACGAAGGTTCCAGCGCTAGTGCGCATAAACATAATGAAGAGGGTATTTCTCACTATAACCAAGGACATTACGATGTTGCGTTAAAACACTTCCAAGTGGCCTCCAGCATTGATCCTACTGTAGGTGAGTCCCATTACAATGAAGCATTGTGTCTTGATAAACTGGGTCGACATGGCGATGCTACAAATCATTTTTACGCCGCCCGAAAATATGCTCGTGGCAACCCTGCCATTCTCCAATCTGGGATTCTCCATGCCCACGCTCCTATGAAAAGAGAAGGCTCTTAGAGTTAGAGGGTAGTTCCGGGGCAGGAAGAGCAGGTTCCCATCAATGACAGGTGGTTTTATATTTTTAAGACTTCTGGTTAGTAATAGTATAGTCGTTAGCTTTTTGGCTTGAGGGAGATAATCAGCCTGTCAACCGGACGGTTATTTTTTATATGTTCGACGAGGATTTCCTCCATGTCTTCTTGGGTTCTTGGGGCGTACCAGATATCGTCGGGATAAACAACCATGGTAGGTCCCTGGGAACAGGCATCCAGACATCCGGCTTTGTTAACCCGTACCGTTCCTTTCAGACCCAGTTCGTGGACTCTACCTTTCATATAATCCAGCAACTCAATAGAGCCTCGTGAAGAACAGCAGCCTCTAACATCACTGGATTTTCTTTCGTTGATGCAGATGAAAATATGTTTATTAAATCGCGGCATGATTGATCAGTAGAGTTTTTTTGCGCGTTTTAGAATAGCTGGGAATCAGTCGGATTTAGAGAGTTTGTTGGAATGAGTTTCGTAATATTGTTTAAACTTCCCAAAGTTGACGTAACATCTTTCACAACTATCCGGAAACACAGTGACAATTAAGCCTCTTTCAATTTGTGACGCAAGTCTCAGAGCTCCGACAAG
>DUAA01000076.1:498-1115 GCA_012961055.1 Nitrospinaceae bacterium | reverse complement strand
CTCGGTATTCTAGCTGCCGTTGCGATCCCTCGCTACATGACATCCATCACGAAAGCTGAAGAAGCTGCAGAAGATGCAACCATCTCTGCCATCAGGGCTGGTCTTGAATCTCATGCCACAGCAGAAATGATGGGAAATGGCCGTCGTTCCTGGCCCGCAGATCCGTTTTCTGCTCTCCAATCGCCGCCCACTGGTTGGACAAATGATGTTAGTATAGCAAGCGTAGATGGGGAATGGACCTGGGTTCCTGGTAGCCCTGCTACTCAAGGTTGGATCTACCATATGCGCGGTGATAATTCTGTCTGGAAATGGGAATATAAATCGTCTGACGAACACAATGCAGCTACTGATATTGGTGACGATACCGGAACATTAAGCCTTAGATCATCACAATCTAATGTTAATGAAACCGCTCAGTAAGTTTAAAAACTAGTAAAGTTCTCAATAAAAAGGCTCCGGCATCACGCCGGAGCCTTTTTAACTTCAAGACGTAATTAAGGATAAATGATACAAAACTTGAAAAATAAAAATGGATTCACTATGATGGAGCTGGTGGTCACACTAGCCATTTTGGGAATCTTGGTGAGTGCTTCCATTCCCGCTTACAACGGTGTGGC
>DUAA01000076.1:0-269 GCA_012961055.1 Nitrospinaceae bacterium | reverse complement strand
GTATGAAACATGGCTGGATACGGTCGCTGCCACAGGAGAAGTCAGGTATTATATCAAAATAGAAGACATCGATCAGGACAGTCCTTCCTACGAAAAATCCTTTACTCACTCTATTTAATCCCCTCTTCTTGCGGTCGTAAGTAAATTCCGACCATGGAAAATCAAACTAAAACTAATTTAAAAAAAGCAACCCCTGGGTTTTCCCTTACAGAACTGATTGTTATGATTGTTCTGATTGGTATTTTTGGTGCCATGGCCATGACACGAAC
>DUAA01000075.1 GCA_012961055.1 Nitrospinaceae bacterium | reverse complement strand
TGAAATATGATGGGCAAAAACATGCTGGGGATCGTAAACAATACAAATCAAAATATATTGATTATTATGAAGTTCATGATGGGGACACGTTTCAGAGCATCGCAGAAAAAGTATTGGGGGATAAGAGGAAAGATCTGGATATATCCGTTCTCAATGGGCGTAAAGAATCCAGCCAGCCTAAACCCGGCGATTTATTGAAAATAATCCGAAACGGAAAATTCAAAAAAAATAAAACTCTAAAATTCAATCAAGTTATTGGTAATAACTATTACCTGGGTTTACCTCCAAAAAAATTGAAAAAAATTAAGTAAAACTATTTTGGAAGATTTTATTCTCAATAAAACCCACACCGTCCACCTCAAGCCTGAGGGGGAAATATGTAATCGACTCAAACATGGAACCTGTGTGAAAGCAATTAAAAGAAAAGGTGACTGGGTCCACATCACTTGGCGAAGAGGAAAAAAGAAAGGGTGGATAAACCGCTCTCTTGAGAAGTAAACTGTAATCTAGTTAAAAAGCGCTCAGCATAAAAAATCCCCGGACGATTACACCGTCCGGGGGGTGTTTCTAACTCAAAATGTCAATCTTTTTAGGCGGTCAATGAGTTTAGCGCTGATCCTGCCTTGAACCAATTGATCTCATTATCGTTGAGTGTGTGGTTGACTGGAATGGTTTCAGTGGATCCATCTTCATGCTTGATGGACAGCGAAACCGGTTTTCCCGGTGCTATTTGATCGAGACCTTCACAACTAATTCGGTCTTTAGCTTGAATTTTATCGTAATCAGCTTTATCCGTAAACGTTAAGGGAAGGACAGCCTGCTTCTTCAGGTTGGCTTCAAAAATACGAGCGTATGAATGGGCAACAAATGCCAAACATCCCATATGACGGGGTTCCATGGCCGCATGCTCACGGCTGGAACCTTCGCCTACATTTTCCCCGGCAAACGCAACCCAACCCAATCCTGATTCTTTCAGGTTACGTGCGATTTTGTTGAGTTCCAAACTCTCTTCACCGGTTACAGGATTATTACCAAATCCGGTGTCGGGATGGAAGGCGTTAGTGGCACCTAGGAACATGTTGTTGCTGATATTATCAAGATGGCCACGGAATTTGAGCCAGGGACCCGCCTGCGAAATATGGTCAGTGGTACATTTGCCGCTGGCCTTGAATAGTACCGGTAGATCTTGATAGTCTTTAACAGGATCCTGTTTGGGGAAGGGCTCCAGAGCTGCTAGCCGTTCACTGGCCGGATCGATGACCACCTCTCCTGACATGGTCGGTATTTCAAATCCGGCATCCTGTGGAGTATAGCCATTAGGTGGCAGAACCTCTCCTTCAGGAGGCTGGAATTTAAAATCGTTTCCATCTTTGTCTTTTAAGGAGTCAGTCAGTGGATTAAACTTCATGGAACCTCCAAATGCCATGGCCACTACTAACTCAGGGCTGCTGATGAAGCCCAAAGTCTCAGGGTTACCATCGTTTCGTTTGGCAAAGTTACGGTTATAAGAAGTGAGGATGCTATTTTTATCACCTTTCTTCATATCATCCCGTTTCCATTGTCCTATACACGGGCCGCAGGCATTTGCTAGAACTGTTCCACCAACCTCTTCAAACTCCTCAAGGATTCCATCACGCTTGATCGTCTGATAAATGGTTTCCGACCCTGGGGTGACCAAAAGAGGGGATTTTGCTTTCAACCCAGCTATTTTAGCCTGTCGAACCAGACTGACAGCACGAGTCATGTCTTCATAACTGGAGTTGGTACATGAACCGATCAAAGCAGCAGAAATCTTTTCAGGATAGTCTTTTTCATCTACTTCGGCGCTCATTGCAGATACCTCTCTGCCGAGATCCGGTGTATGCGGTCCAACTATATGAGGTTCCAAACTGTTCAGATCAATTTCATAATACTCATCGTAGTATTTTTCAGGATCAGCTTCTACAGAAGGATCAGACCTCAAGTCGTCAGCATACTGTTTGCACAAGTCTGCAATAGGTCCACGGTCCGTTGCACGTAGATAGGGATCCATCATCTCGTCATAGCCGAAGGTGGATGTGGTTGCACCAATTTCTGCACCCATATTAGTGATGGTACCTTTACCAGTAGCACTCATAGATCGTGCTCCCTCGCCAAAGTATTCTACAATTTTACCTGTTCCACCTTTAACCGTAAGCATGGTCGCTACTTTTAGGATAACATCCTTGGATGCTGTCCAGCCGCTCAATTGACCGGTTAATTTAATACCAATCAGTTTAGGCATCTTTGTCATGAAAGGCTGATTGGTCATCACATCAACCGCATCGGCACCCCCTACGCCAATAGCAATGGTGCCCATACCACCCGCGTTCGGGGTGTGGGAGTCTGTGCCTATCATCATAGTTCCAGGACAGGCATAGTTTTCATACACGACCTGATGAATGATTCCTGAACCCGGTTTCCAGAACCCCATACCATACTTCATTGAGGCAGAGCGTAGGAAATCATACACTTCTTTATTTACCTCTTCAGCAGCCTGAAGATCAGTTGTTGCGCCGGAATAAGCCTGAATCAAGTGATCACAGTGAACAGTTGTGGGGACAGCTACCTTGGGCATTTTTGCTGATATAAACTGAAGGATTGCCATTTGTGCCGTAGCATCCTGCATGGCTACCCTGTCAGGGTTAAGAAAAATGTTGGAAACACCTCGCTCTAATTTAGAATAGTCGGTGCCGGGGTCCATATGGGTAAAAAGGATTTTTTCTACTATGGTCAGGTCTCTACCCAAATTTTTTCGGGCAGCATCACAAATACTTGCATAGGACTTAAACAGCTTTTCAATTGGAGCTAATTCCATTAACATTAGACTTCACCTTATTTTTAGAAAGGGTTTAAATAGAAGACCGGCATACAAAATTACCGATCAAATTTTCAAGGCCGATTTTAAAATATTATAACCGCTTTGAGCACCCCTGTTACATTAGGTAGCAAACCGTAAACTATAAAATTTCAATTTTGAAGGAACTCCTCATATAAAAAGGCCACTTTTTAGAGGCGCACATTTTGGCATTATTTTAAATGGATTTCAATAGTTATCAAAATAAGGTTTTAGAGGATAATTTTATATAAAATTCAATTATTTATGCATTTATCTTCTATTTTTTAAGGATAAGAATTATGTCTTCGATTTTCGACTCTAATGCTTTTAATACAAATCTCTTTTTTCCACGTGGAGATGCGCTTCCCACACCCCCAAACTCTGATGAAATTCAAGTTGAAGTAGAACCAGGGGTATTTATTCATATCCGTAGACACCCATCGCCTGCAGCCTATTTCAGTTTATTGTTCTTCCATGGTAATGGAGAAATCGTATCAGATTATGATAATTTGGCAGAACATTTTAATGTGTTGGGAGCGGAATTGATTATAGCGGATTTTCGTGGCTACGGCAGGAGCAGCGGCTCTCCGACCCTGAGATCGTCTCTGGAAGATGCCCACATAATCTTTGAACAACTGAAATCAGGTAGTAAGTTAAAGGAAAAAGTCTGTATTATGGGCAGGTCTCTAGGCTGTGCTCCGGCGTTGGATCTTTGTGCAAAGCGTTTTGACATTGCAGGTTGTATTCTTGAGAGTGGGTACGCAGATCCTATTCCACTTGTGGAAAGGCGTGGATTGAAAATTGACAAAATTACTTCAGAAGAAGACGAAATTTTTAATAATAGCCAGAAGATCAAGCTGGTGAAGTGTCCACTTCTTATTATGCATGGTGCCGATGATATTTTAATCTCTCCGCATGAAGCAAAATTAAACTATGATAATGCGGGGTCCAAATTGAAACATCTAGAAATACTTGAAGGGGTAGGGCATAACGATATGATGATGAATCCTACCTACTTCAGCACCATAAAACGATTTTTTGATTCTTTGTGATTGGAGTTCATTGTGAAAAAATTCTACAACATTGAGGGGTTGATCCGAAACGGATTCAGATTGAGTCGCGACTATCATACCCTCGATTTTTCTTACTCCAAGTTTGGCGATGATGCGGTGCGGGAGATGGCTAAATCTCGATCTATCAAACAAATTAGGAGGCTGACTATCAATGGAAAAAAACTGTCGGCCCTATCGGCGCAAGCACTAGCAGAGTCAGACAAACTAGCAAACCTGGAATCATTAAAATTATATAAAAATAAAATTGGTGATGAGGGTGTTAAATATATAGCTGAAACTGAAAAGATGCCCAACCTTAAATCGCTTAGGTTGGCGTGGAATGGAATTGGTCCTGAAGGGACGCGGTGTTTGGCTGAATCTCCTCATATGGAAAGGTTGACATCCCTTGCATTGTCAGAAAATCAGATCGGTGATGAGGGATTGAAATATTTGGCTGGGGCTAAGTCCTTCAGTAGTCTGGAACTTATGGATCTCAGAAAAAACCAGATTACGGATGAAGGGGCTGTGGCCTTGTCCAAAAGTAAATGCCTGCCAAAATTACAAACTATCGATCTTACAGATAATGCATTAACTCAAAAAGGGTTGGAT
This sequence comes from Nitrospinaceae bacterium, assembly GCA_012961055.1. GTDB lineage: Bacteria > Nitrospinota > Nitrospinia > Nitrospinales > VA-1 > LS-NOB. Next base: position 2,023 of record DUAA01000075.1, on the reverse strand, counting down.
GCTTTGGCAGAATTTAAAGTGTTAAACCTTATTCGTGCTCGACTTAGTGAAGAGGGAAATAAGCTGGATCTCAGTAATTTGGGTATTGGGGATGTGGAGTGTAAATGCATTGCCGAATGTGAAGAATTAAAAGAATTGACCCACCTCTATTTGGAACTTAATAAGGTTACAGCAAAAGGTATGGCATTTTTAGCCAGCAGTGAATATTTGAAGAATGTTACTCTGCTATCTCTCGATCGTAACAAAATTGGAGACGAAGGTTTTATCAGCATTATTAAATCACAAACCTTTCAGAACCTTCAAGTGCTGATGGTAGAAAATGCCGGAATCACAGATGATGGCATCAATGCTCTCTGTGAAGAAGAATGTATGACGAACCTACTTCGCCTATATATGGAAGAGAATAATACGACCGAAGATGGGTTTGAATTAATGGCTGAACCTGATCATCTGCAACAACTTGAGTATCCAGAATTTGACCGCGAAGAAGAAATAGAAGAAGAGGAAGAAGAGGAAGAAGAATTCGAAGACATTGAAGATATCGAAGAAATTGAGGAAGAAGAAGATCTCGACGATGAAACGGAATATGAAAAGGAATAACTATTTGGCAAAGGCCAGCGTGCAATTACTTTGTTTGCAAGCATAGCGTTTCTCGGCCATTGAGAGTCCTTTCAGAATTGTAATGTTTCTCTTGTAAGGGAGAAATATTGAAGGCCTATTTCCAGAAGTCGAGATATTATAATTCGTATCTTAAATTTTTGACCCCTTGCCTATGGCGGCATCGCCATTACCAGGAGGTGCGCCAGAGTTCCTGTGAGCTTTTCATTTTAAATATTTCATTGATCTTGGTGATGAAGCTTTCAGCTGTGAAGGTTGTAGTGTATTTGTCTCCGGCAGTTTTATAAGGGTTCCAGGACATTACCAATCTTTCGATGAACATTTCTTCCAGCGGAACATGAAGAATCTTCTGGATGATTTTGGTTTCGGAATCGACCAGGACAGCGACCATGCTATGGTCTTCCTTGGAATACAGGGCTTCAATGAAGCCGGGAGATTCTTTTTCCTGTTGAGCTGGATTACAAGGCGTTTCCAGTAGCCAGTCTTCACTATCCACGGCGAAAATTGGGATGGAAGGAAACTCCGACTCCGTTATCAATTTGGCTCTCCATTTCCCACTAAATGCTTTTATTTGAGATTCGGAAGGGTGGGGCAGGGAGGCAACCAGCAGCATATCGCCGGTGGGAGAAAAGGAAAGTCCCCCCCCATGACCCTCAATGGGTAACGGGCAGATCTTACCTTCTTCAAAACTTACAGATTGGTCCATTTCATTCATATCGTTCATAGCAAAATTTCAATGTTAAGAAAGTGTCATATTGTTGAAATATTTTAGAAATGTCAAGTCCAAGCACTTATGATGCGTTGGGAATAAAAAGGGTTCAATCCACTTCTATTCATTATACCAGTTGAGTTCTTGATTTGGTTCGGTTAGTCTTACCGGTTTGAAGCTAATTCACAATGAAAATTAATTGTAAAATATGATTTCGACCTTGATTTCACATGCCTGCCTGCTTATTCAGTCGCGTGAGACTACGCTACTGACAGACCCGGTGTTTTTTGACTACTTATGGGAAGAGTGCAATGTTCAATGTCCGAGTATTGATCTAGACTTGGCAAAACTCCCTAAGGTAGATATTTTAAACATATCGCATCGACACCAGGATCATTTTGACATCCGCACTCTTGCTTATATTGCGGGAAGTACAGATATTCTCGCTTCGGACGCTGTCGTACTGGCACCCAATGATGAGATTCTGTTGGAAGTTCTCAATGAACTGGAATTTAAAAACGTTACCGTGGTTGAGGATTTTAAAACATTGGAGATCAAGGGACTGACGCTGACGCCTACACCCTCATTGAATAAGCAGGATTATTTCCCTGAGCATGGTATCTTGGTTCATGATGGAGAGGTGACACTTTGGAATCAGGTCGATACGATTGTGACGCCAGATATTATTAAATATAT
>DUAA01000074.1:900-1154 GCA_012961055.1 Nitrospinaceae bacterium | reverse complement strand
CATTATCTTGGCAGTGTTTAATTTTGTTCCCTCGGAAGATTTTGCCATATCGGGCCAGGGCTATCTTGCCCTTGAGAGTAACTCCGAGATCCCGCAGCATCTTGAAATCTTCCACTCGGCCATAGTGAACATAAACGAGCTGCCCAACCACGGTGGCAGCTGGAGTGTATGCATTAAAAGCATGGATAAATTCCGGATGACCGTCCAATCCGGACCGCAATTCATCTTCCTTATGTTTAGATATGAATTTAATG
>DUAA01000074.1:445-890 GCA_012961055.1 Nitrospinaceae bacterium | reverse complement strand
ATCCAATAGATGGATTTTGTTAGGATTGGTCTGATTAGGCCACGACAGATAAAAGTCGTATTCAGCCAACTCGACTCGATCCAATCCCATTTCAAGCCAAGAATCCTTGATCCATTGGATCAACTCGTTGTCTCTTGATCGTCCGGCAATGTGAGGTTCTTGTGTTAAAGTTTTTAGATAGGATCTCAGATTAGCAGCACTCACATTTTCGAGTGCTTTTTCCACCAGTTTTTTTTCAGCACTGAACTGATTGCTCATAATTTTGCCCACTATGGAATTGCCTGAAATGTTGTCGCGGCTAAAATATCCAATAATGATACCCAAGCAAAACATGACAGCCAACGAGACCATGCCAAAGATCACAGTTTTCCTGTCCAAATATACGACCGCCATTTTGCTTGCACTGCTGACAAGTCACTATTGGCATCCACAGTTCAGTTTCTGC
>DUAA01000074.1:0-275 GCA_012961055.1 Nitrospinaceae bacterium | reverse complement strand
ATGTTCTTTTTAAAAAAACAAGTTGTAGCCGCTACATTTCTCTTGCTCAAAGTTTAATAGCGAAAAACACAAAAAGCACCAATCACAATTTTTTTTTCGACAGTACTGAACTTTTCTAGATAGGCTTAACTCTGCTGTTGACCGAGCTGCAAGTCACCTTTGGGCCCTAGTGCCGCACCGCATCACAGGTTGAAATTAGAGATATATAGAGAAGCTATAGTATGAGAAGGGACATCCGAGCCCGAGGGCCCGAGCAGCTGAAAGATTGCATTTCT
>DUAA01000073.1 GCA_012961055.1 Nitrospinaceae bacterium | reverse complement strand
ACAATTACGACATCCCGTTAATCAAAGCCGCATTAGGCTCATCAACATCTGATGAATTGTTTCGGATGTCAAAGGACATAATCGGTAACAGATTAACCCCTTGGGCGTTTTATACAGATTATGGCATTAAACCCCCCAGCAAAATAGATCATTTCGACCTATCACAACCCGCTCCTGCTGTGATGATTTCGTTGAAAATGTATGGCGCGAGAATGCACATGCGTAAATTGCAGGATTTACCTTACGCGTTTGACTCGCATCTCACTGAGGATCAAAAACTAAACGTCATCAAATACTGCTTCAACGACATCACCACAACAGAGGCGTTGTATGAGCAGATTAAGGATCGGATTGATTTACGCATAAAACTGGGTGAAAAATACGGAATGGATTTGAGGTCAAAATCAGACGCTCAAATTGCAGAAGCAATAATCAAAAGTGAGGTAGGTAGTGTTGAGTCAACCTCCCCACCTGAGTCGATAATTTACAAAAAACCTGATTTTATTACAGGTGACACAACCTTCATCGAGAACCATAAATTTTTGATGCATAAAGGCAAAATACAACTGCCAAAAGACATGCCATTGGTCAAAATAGGTGATATGACCTATAAATTTGGCATTGGTGGTATTCATTCCACTGAGAAAAGCCAAACAGTGATCCCTAATGCCGATGAAATCCTCGTTGACAGAGATGTGGTGTCGTATTATCCCTCCATCATACTAGGACTAGGGTTATACCCCGAAGGCGTGGGTGAAAAGTTCCTTCCCGTATACCGTAATATTTTCAACACCAGGTTAGCGGCAAAAGAGAAGGCGAAAAAAGGTGATGTTGAAGCAGCCACAGTGCGTGACGGCTATAAAATTGCCCTGAACGGCAGTTACGGCAAATTCGGTAGCCCTTACAGTTTTCTCTACGCGCCAGAGCTTTTACTGCAAACTACATTGACGGGCCAATTAGCGTTGTTGATGTTAATTCAAGCACTTCACGACAAAGGGATTACAACTGTGTCAGCGAACACAGATGGTTTTGTCAGTATTATGCCGAGGGCAAAGCATGATGAATACGACTCAATCTGTCTTGATTGGGAATTAGCCACAGGGTTCGTGCTTGAAGAAACTGAATACCGCTCCCTGCATTCAAGGGACGTTAACAC
>DUAA01000072.1:433-1163 GCA_012961055.1 Nitrospinaceae bacterium | reverse complement strand
CCGCTTGACTATAGTGAATCGCGTGACCGTCAGTAACGTCCAACAAGCCCTTGTCGAATACTTTGTAAGCATTTTTCGGAAACGGTGGGATTTCGATCCCGCGCTGGGCAATGAACTCGTTGATGGTCGAGGCTGTGCCCGACGCGGTGGTCTTTTGGAGAATCTGCTTTTCCACCTCCGACATTCCAGCGCAGGCCGTGAAGAAGCCGATGGCGACGATGAGCGTGAGCGAGACGGTGGATGGAATGCTGGTGTTCATGGTTTATTGGGTTTGTTGAACCGGGCTACTTATAAAAGGTTTCACATGTTGGTCGTGGCTATATCTATAAATTCAAAGTTCTTATACAAGCTATCAAAATTTTTGTGTTTGACTCTGAATTGACTGCGAGTCTTCAACTTTACATTTTTTGAAGAGGCATTTTCAAGTTTGATACCTGAGTCATAAAAGACCATTCCTTTAATCATTGCAGATAGAAACATTTCAAAGTAAGTATAGACACTTTTGCCCGATTTTCAGGTAAAAGGTTTACTAGTAATTTTAGTCTATACCTACAGTTAATAACCGGAGGGTATACCCGTGGTGAATAAACCGAAGACTAATAAAGAGATTCAGGCATCATATAAAGCAAGAATGCGCGCGAGTGGGTTTAGACACCTCGCGATATGGGTAAAGCGTGAATATGTAGATAAAGTAACAGCCTACGCTAAAGCGCTTCCATTGCGCCATTGC
>DUAA01000072.1:0-375 GCA_012961055.1 Nitrospinaceae bacterium | reverse complement strand
CGGGCCGGAATTGAATAGGTGCGCCATGCGCTCGCCTCAATAAAGATTTTGGGACTCCATGTCAAAAAAATCAATTCACCTCGCACACTTCGGATTGGCAAATTTCCCTGCGCCTTCACTATCACTCCGTCCGGGACTGACAGCGGTAGCCGCTTCGACAAAGTCATCATCCATTGCCTGACCGGAACCTGAGGAAATCGATGCTCGACCCGATAGGTTGCCGTTTCGAACATGCGTTTGCTATTCCAGAATGAACAGATACCACGGCCTTTGCACGAATAGGCGACAAGGAAGTTCTCAGAGCATGTTTCACAGCGGACGCGAGCAAATCCATACGCCAGAATACCGCATTGCAGAAACTTGCGCAGATCATGC
>DUAA01000071.1 GCA_012961055.1 Nitrospinaceae bacterium | reverse complement strand
TAAGCCAAATAAAGCTACTACTCACTGGCCCCACATCTAGTGGGAGTGAATTTCGGTTTGGCTGAAGAAGAATGCTATTTCAAATGCCGCTGTTTCTGGTGCATCAGAGCCATGTGAGGTGTTTCTCTCAATATTCTCAGCAAAATCTTTTCGGATGGTTCCCGCCTCAGCATCGGCTGGATTGGTTGCTCCCATTAATTTTCTCCAGTCGGCGATGGCATTCTCTTTTTCGAGGACAAGTAAGACAACAGGACCTGAACTCATAGTTGTGGTCATGCCATCAAAAAAAGGACGTTCTTTGTGGACATCATAAAACCCTTCAGCTTGGGCTTTACTGAGTAGTGTGCGTTTCATGGCGACAATTTTAAAGCCGTTAGACTCAATGCGCTCCAGTATTTTCCCGATGAGATCACGTTCTACGCCATCAGGTTTGATAATAGCAAATGTTCTTTCCATTGTAGGGGCTTTCTTTAAGGTCAAATTTAATAAAAAAAGGTATTTGAGCAATGATGCCCAAATACCTTTTAGTAAAACGTTGAGTTATCTTAGAACGATCCCAGATTTTTTAATAACAAAACCTTCGTCCAATTCTTCAATCCACTTCATTTGAATGGCATCGTTTTTGGCGATATCTGTACAAATGTAAACACAGATTTCACAAGCCTTGCATCGATCTACAGAGACATAAGCCGACTTATCGGCTTCACTGTAGTTAATACAGTTTGATTCCGGACAGTATTGCGTACAGAGATGGCAATTTTTGGCCGAACAAATCTCTTTGTCCACTTCAGCAATGTAATACATTTAATCTCCAGTCTTATAACGTTACGCGGTGGCTTTAGCAGGTTTTTCAGCTTCAGACCAGCCTTGATCAATAGTGTATTGAATAGCCGCATCGAGTACTTTTTGATTGGCTTCTAGTAGTTTTGCCTTCTTCGCAAACTTTTTCTCAATGGCACTGTCCAAAGCCGCTGTACCGCCAGAAACCACAATTCCTTTTCCAACAAACCGGTCTTTAACAGAAGCTGCCAGGGACTCTGGATCAGGCAGGCCAAAAATTCCGCAAATAGCACCACACATAGCCATATTAGTAGCCAAGTCGGTCTTTGCCAGTTCATTTGCCATTTCAGTAGCAGGTAGATAATAAACACGTGCTTCTTTTTCTTC
>DUAA01000070.1:3669-6729 GCA_012961055.1 Nitrospinaceae bacterium | reverse complement strand
GCCAGAAAAAAATAAAAACGCTCTGGGAGGAGATTATTGCTTTTTTGGATTCCTTGGATTTCCCGAATGATTTCTTTGTATCGGACGTTCTTTAGTAAGCCCTGGATACGGTCGGTAAGCTCCCTCAAAGTAAGAGGGACTTCTTTCACGGTTCCTAGTTTGGCCAGACGTTTGAGTGCCTTTTCCGCTTCCGTGGTTCGATCATGGTTGGGGTACTGGATGTGAAGCTGGCGGAAGTTTGAGTAGGCTTCTCTCTGCTTTCCAGATTTTTCCTGAGTTTCCGCCAGCGTGAAGATCATTTCAGGTAGGAGTTTGCGAAAATTTTTGTGTCGAAAATCCTTGGTGATCATTTGGATACTTTCTTCCAGTGTAGATATGCCTGCATCTTTTTCCCCCAATTGAATTTGTACTTTCGCGAGCAGCAACCGGACCTGCCCATACAGGAGGGTGTTGGGAAGGAGTTTTAAAAACTCTTTAGCATTATCCCGGGCTTTTTGATATTTTCCAGATTTAGCTTGTGCCTGCATCAAATGGAATTGGACATAATCTGCTATATCCGAATAATTTTTAGTCAATGGTTCGAGAAGTTTTATCGTTTCTTCCGGTTTCTGCTGTTCTTCGTATATGAGAGCAAGTAAAAACTGGGAGCGTTGAGTTTCTATCGATTTCGGAAACATGCTTTGTAGGGTCAGGAAACTTTTTTTAGCTTTATCCCATTCTTTTTTATGGAAGAAAGATTTAGCTTCCTCAAATTGCTGGTCTTTGTTGCTAGCGAAACTTGTTTGAGAAAGGCTAAAAAAAACCGCTAGTAAGCAGATGGATATTTTGGGCAGCAGGGAGAGTAATCTATCTCTTAGGGATTCGGGAGTATCTTCTGGGTTTGCTGGCACGGTTTGTGAGTCCCGAATTTTTTTGAACCAGGTTAACTGTCTTTTGGCGTAATGCCGAGTTTCCCTTTTAATCTCATAAGCTGCGCGATCTAAAGTCAAATTTCCTTGATGGTATTGAATCATTTGTGCATAACCGATACTTTTGAAAGGTTTCAGTTCAGGGCTGTAACCACGGTCTAGAATACTTCGAACCTCATCTACCAGCCCCTGATCTATCATTTTATCCACCCGCTGGTCGATTTGGGAATACAGTTCCGACCGTTCTCTCTGCAAAACAAAAGTGTGAATGGGGAACCGGTTCGGGCTTGGGGAGTCCCCATCGTGAAACTCTGAAAAACGTTTTCCAGTATCCAGATAAACTCCTAAAGCGCGCCCGATACGTAGCGAATCAGTTTCACAAATTTTTGTGGCGTATTCAGGGTCAATGCGCTGAAGTTCCTTATAAATTTTTTCAACTCCTTGGTCCTGAATGTCTTTCTGGATTTTTTCCCGAATTTCGCGAGATGCTCCTTCTGCGCAATCGTAATCTTCAGTCAGAACTTTCAAATACAGACCAGTGCCACCGACCAGTATAGGAATTTTATTACGATCCATGAGTTCCCGGATGATTTTCAAGGTCCGTGTCTTAAAATCGTAAGCGTTAAACTCTTCATCGGGATCAAGAATATCAACGAGGTGATGAGGGATTTCTTTCCGGGCTGACAGCGAAGTTTTGGCCGTACCGATGTTGAAAAATTTATAGACCTGCATTGAATCGGCACTGATAATTTCTGTGTCCAGCTTGCGGGCCAGAGATAGAGCGGCCTCACTTTTTCCCGAGCTCGTAGGACCAGTCAGTATAATTAAGGGGAGCATATTTTTTTTATCCACTAGCAGCACTCATTGCTGTAGGAGGCTCTCTGCCTCCTTTGTATAGGTTCCAGTCTTATTATAAATGGTGAGCGGTGGGGCCACGCTAAAATCAGATTTTTTCCCCTTGAGCGCAGAAACCAAAAAGATTTTTGCAGGAGCCTGAAAATTACCATAAACAAATCGGGCTACGCTGGGATAAAGGCCCCGGTTTTCCAATTCTCGTAGGGTTTCGCCCAATCGCTCGGGTGGATAGGCCAAAGTTATTTGGCCTCCTTGTTTCAATAGTGGAGCAGATTTATCCAGCAGGGAATTCATATTAATGGAAAGTTCGTGCCGGGCTATTGCTTTTTCCGGGTCAGGGTTTATCCTCCCTGTCTGCACCTTCTGGTAAGGAGGATTGGAAACAATATGATCTAATGATTCGGGTTCCAAAGCTTCTTTTAGAAAGTCGCCGTGAATGAAGGAAATCTGTGATCCCATTTTGTTTTGCTGAATATTTTTTTGAGCTTGTTGCGAAATACTTTCCTGGATTTCAATGGCGGTTACCTTGAGGGTTGGCTCACGGTGCACCATCAATAAAGGAATGATGCCGCAACCGGTACCGATATCCAATACAGACTGGCCGGGGAAAAGGCGTATAAAGTCGACCAACAAAAATGGCTCGATGGAGTAGCGGTAGCCTTTTTTTTTCTGGTCAATGGCCAGTTCTTTAGGGGATTCGGCACTGTCCATAATGGGTCCGGCTGAGTACGGTTTACAACAATTTATTTGTCGAAGTCTAACCCATACCCCGAAGGGTAGCAACCTTTTGTGTTTCAGAACTATTTGTTTGTAAAGAAGTAATTGTTGTGCTGATGCTTGCTCTCTAGCATATGAAAAAAGAGTTCTGGGTGAGCCCATGTTGTTTTCAAGTAGAAGGAATGGATGCCTTGGTGATGTTTTTTCTGGGAAGTGTGATTCTTAGCATTTTCAGTAAATGGGAAAAGGCTGAGTAGGGTTACGAAAAGGACCCTCGCAATCGCCTAGGAAAAATAGCATCACAAAAATCCAAAACCAAATTTCTCCGAGGCACCGTCATGACCCTGTTCGGCACTGTCCTATGCTTGGGCGGCATGGTATTTTTTCTGTTACATATCTAGCCGGTAAGCCGCTGGAACTAAAAGTAATATTCCCCTTTGGTAAGGAAAGCTTAAATGGACCTCTTATTTAGCCCCTCCTCATGAAGGAGGAAGTATGGTTAACTCTGAGTTCAGCGTCACGCTGACTAGGGGAGGTACTTGCGCCAGAATGTTTTTGTGGTTAGGAGAGTAGCGATGGG
>DUAA01000070.1:1630-3537 GCA_012961055.1 Nitrospinaceae bacterium | reverse complement strand
TGTTCCTACTGTTACTTTTTTCAGAAACATTCCTGCTGTAGCGGTTAGAATGGGGACCTCGTCATTCGTTTCATAAACACGCGGTTTGGCGGTTTCTTCGGCTTTTACTTTTCTTCTGTCTTTCAGAATTTTTTCAGCAACCATAAAATTTACGATGCCCTGAAACACGGTTTCGCATTGGATCAGGTTAACGGTTCGAGGTGACCCGGATGACAGGGTAGCGGCAACGATATCGCGCGAGTGCCATTGATGCAGCAAGTTGGTCTTGGTGGACTCCGAACTCTTTCGTATGGTTTCTATTCTCAGGTCGCGGGACAACTTTTTGATCCTTCCACCCAGTTTCAAGGCCTGGATATGTGATGCATCTTCATAATGCTGAGGTGCGGATTGCAGGATGAATCCCCAATAGCAATCGGCCGTATGTTCCTGAATGACTGAGGCGAGGGCCTCGGTGGTTTCGCCTTGCGGGTTGCCGGGGAATGCTAGGTCCATATCCAAACCGTCATACGGCCATATTTTGGAGCCGGATTGAATGGCGTTGAGGTTGCCCACCGGAAAGCTGATTACATGGCCTTTGAGTGTGTAGTTGGGGTTGGTGCCTTTGACCACGTTATCGAGAAACCGGGACAGGTATGAACTGATATACATGCCGTTCAAATGGTCGCCTTGCAGTCCGCTGACAATAGCCAGGGTGTCGTGACCGGGCTTCCCCCAGATATTTTTATAGAGATCGAGGGAGGCACCAAAGCACTTTTTCTTTCATTGCGATTCCTCAGAGGCGATACGGGCCAGAGGTGCGCCTTTCCCCGTCAATGGATGCTCCCGCAGTGTGAACAGCAGGCCGGAGCATGGAGAACGAATTTCTTCTAACACTTGGCCTTGCACTGGGTCTATCAGATCACCAATTTTCTCGCCCTTATTCAAAGTCTTCCCCACTTCTACCTGTTTAATGAATAAACCGGCATGTGCGGCCTGTACCATAGCCACGTTTTTGGGCTGCACCAGTTTTGGCATTGCGACTTCTGTCAAGGGTTCTACGGATTTGATGGTACCGGTTTTTTGGAGAAGGTTCAGGATTCCTGAAACAATCTGGTTGCAATAAGTTTTATGAATGCGCAAACAGATGCCAGTTTCTATTACGAGAGTTGGGATTTTAGCTTTATTCAAGTTGTAACCCAGTGTCGATTCAAAAATCTCTGCATGCGGGTGGACCCAGATCAGGTCGACATTACAAAGTTCCGCCAGAGGCACCAGCTTTTTTTCAAAGCCCTGAATGATACGGATCTGCGGTAGTTCTATCAGGTGGAGGTTACTGGCATGAAAATCCACTACTAGGTCGGAATGAGACCTCAAATCTTCGAATAGGGTTCTCGAGACTTTAGAGGCGAGAAAAGGAGTGTTTTTTTCACCAAAGGTTCGGTTGATGTCGATGGAAAAAAATGGCCACAGTCGGGTTCCTGCATCCAAAGCTTGTGGGTTGGCTGCCGGGTAAATGTGAACTTCACCCTTTATAGCATTCTCTGCTTCTAGTTTTTTCAGAGTTTCTATGAGTTGGTGACAAATATAGAGTCCTTCCAGTTCATCGCCGTGCAGTCCCGCCACTAACGAGACTCGTTTAGCCGGTTTTGGTAATTGCGAGGAAAAGGTATGGCGAATGATTTCAATCGGAGGGCCGACTGGGGTTTTAATGGATAGGATGCGCTGGCTTTGCATAGAAAGGGCAACTCAAGTTGCAGGTGTATTGGGTTTGTGCTTTTTCGGGGAAATTTTCATGTTGTCGATTTTTCTTTTTAGAGTATTACGGTTGATGCCCAATACCTTGGCCGTGGCGACCTGTTTACCGGAGTATTTCTTTAAAAGAATTTCGAACAGGTGTTTTTCAATTTTTTGTATGAGCATTTCATACA
>DUAA01000070.1:0-1620 GCA_012961055.1 Nitrospinaceae bacterium | reverse complement strand
TTCCTTCTTTATGGTTCTGCAGAAGAAAATCCTGAATCAACTGGTCCAATCGTTCATCCCATTGGCTCTCATTACGGGTATCTTCCTGCAGGTGTTCCGGCAGGTGTTCCGGCAGGATAGGGCCGGAGACAGCCAGTAACAAAGCTCGTCTGATTACGTTTTCAAGTTCTCGAATGTTGCCGCCCCAGTGATAACTGCTCAGAATGTGTTCAACATCAGGGGAGAGATAAACCTTACCGGGCGAAAGTGTTTTGGCGTATAGGTGGATAAAATGATTCGCCAGTATGGGGACATCCTCCAATCGTTCCCTAAGGGGAGGCATATTAATTTGGATGACATTGAGACGGTGATACAGGTCTTCGCGGAATTGCTTCAGGTTCATCATATCCGCCAGGTTCTGGTTGGTGGCGGCAATGATTCGGACATTAACGGTGATCGGATTTTTCCCTCCCACTCGGTAGAATTCATTGTTTTGCAGGACGCGGAGGATTTTTGCTTGAAGGGGCAGCTCCATGTCTCCGATTTCATCAAGGAACAGGGTGCCTCCATCGGCCTGATGAAATTTCCCGGATTTAGTTTCTATGGCCCCGGTGAAGGAGCCGCGTTCATGACCGAAAAGTTCTGATTCTAAAAGTTCTCGCGAGATAGCAGCGCAGTTGATACAGATAAAAGGCTTATCTTTGCGTTGCGAATATTGATGTAAGGTGCTGGCAACCATTTCCTTCCCGGTTCCACTTTCACCCGTAATGAGCACAGTCAGATCGGAGTCTGCGGACTTGCCAATGTTCTTGAAGATTTCCTGCATGCGTCTGCTCTTGCCAATAATGGCCGATGTTTCTTGTGTGCTGGCTTCCTGCTTTGGGTCGGGCAGCACGATTGCGGGTGCTGAAATAGACTGGGCGACTTCTGCCTGGTCGATCAAACGATAAATTTCATCGAAATTAAATGGTTTAGTGATGTAGTCGTAGGCCCCGAGTCGCATGGCCTCGATGGTGTTGTTCATGGTATCCTGAGCCGTCATAATCACTACTCTCAAGTCGGGGGAAATTGTGCGGCTTTGGGCGAGCAGTTGCAGTCCATTGATTTCTTCCATGAAAATGTCGGAAAACATAATCAGGTACTGATTAGAGGCCAGTTGATCCAGAGCTTCCTTCCCAGATGAGGCGGTGTGGACAATATAATTTTTCTTTTCTATCCCTTTTTTCAGGACCCAGAGAATATTTTTTTCGTCATCGACGACTAGGATTTTTTTCTGTATTTCTGTCATTTTTTTCGGATAGGAAGAAATACTTGAACCGTTGTGCCCAAACCCTTTTCGGAAGTGATTTTGATTTTTCCATCATGGTCTTTGATAATTTTTAAAGAAATGGGAAGCCCCAAACCGGTGCCCTTTGTTTTCGTTGTGTGAAATGGGGTGAACAGCATTTTCTGAGTGTTCTCATCCATACCGTCGCCGGAATCAATAATTTCGACCACGATACTCTGTTGGGGAGAGAGAGAAGAGGTGCCCTTGACGGAATATCCTGACCCAACCCGTGTAATAATTTGGATTTTTCCAGCCTTTCGGGATGCTTCAATAGCATTTTTGATGAGGTTGAGGAACGCTTGTTTCAACCGGTC
>DUAA01000069.1:1899-6756 GCA_012961055.1 Nitrospinaceae bacterium | reverse complement strand
CAGCCACCACACTATTTAATGGCTGACTCAGTTTGGAACCATCACGGTAAATAGCGGTCCCCTTCAACATCAGTTTCCAACTCAGTATATGAGCTCGCTCGACATCAGCAATACTGGCACCGTTAGGCATATTGATGGTCTTGGATATAGCTCCTGAAAGAAAAGGCTGGGCTGCCGCCATCATACGGATATGAGCTTCAGGGCGAATGAAACGTTTTCCATACTTCCCGCACTGATTGGCACAATCGAAAACAGGATAATGGCACTCCTTAAGATGGGGAGCATTTTCAATTGTCATCTTTCCACAAATTCCGTCATTGGCTACCTGAATTTCCTCTTCTGTAAAACCCAAATGCGACAGTAAATTGAAATCAATAGAGTTCCATTGCTCATCCGTTATTTTTAAGATGTCCTGGCAGAACTTTTCTCCTATGATATATTTATTAAATGCGAAGCTAATATCAAAAACCGAGGGCAACTCGAGCTGAATATTATCGAGAACATTATCCGTAAAGCCCTTTGCGCGCAATGAGTTTCGGTTGATGTATGGAGCAGTTCCTAAGTTTCCCGTTCCAACGCAATATTCAACAATGTCTTTAATCTCATCAGGTTTGTAACCCAATTTACGCAACGCACCTGGAACCGACTGATTGATAATCTTAAAATAACCGCCTCCTGCCAGTTTCTTGTACTTGATAAGTGCATAGTCCGGCTCAATTCCCGTGGTATCACAATCCATCAATAATCCGATCGTACCCGTCGGGGCAATGCAGGTTGTCTGCGCATTTCGATATCCGTTTCGTTCGCCTAAAGCCAGCGCATCTGCCCATTCTTTTTGAGCCGCATCAAGAAGATAAGAAGGACAATGTTCCTTCGGGATACCCTGTGGAAAAATGGTGAGCCCGTCATACTCATGTACTTCCACATCATGCGCCGCGCGCCAGTGATTTTTCAGAACCCGGAGCATTGGACCTCGATTTTTCTCATAGCTCTCAAAAGCACCCAGTTCACCAGCCATTTCAGCAGACATGGTATAAGCGGCTCCCGTAGTCATAGCAGAAATTGCACCCGCAATAGCCCTGCCTTCTTCTGAGTCATAAGGAATCCCCATCACCATGAGCAGAGCACCCAAATTCGCATAACCCAGACCCAAAGTGCGAAATTCAAAACTCTTTTTGGCGATGGCTTTATTGGGAAATTGCGCCATCATCACCGAAATTTCTAGAGTCACCGTCCATAATCGGCAAGCATGCCGGTATTTTTCTATTTCAAAAATCCCTTTATCTTCATCATAAAAACGCATTAGGTTGATGGAAGCAAGGTTACAGGCCGTGTCATCCAAGAACATGTATTCAGAGCAAGGGTTGGAAGCACGAATCGGCCCGTCTTCCGGGCAGGTATGCCACTCGTTGATCGTACTATGAAACTGCAGCCCAGGGTCTGCACTGGACCAAGCAGAATAGTTGACTTTATCCCACAAGTCTTTGGCCGGTAGCGTTTTGGCAATCTCTTTGTCTGCCCTGTTGATCAGATTCCAATCCCCATCGCATTCTACAGCACGCAGAAACTCATTTGTAAGCCGCACCGAGTTATTTGAGTTCTGCCCTGAAACGGTTAAATAACCTTCCGAGGTCCAATTAGTATCGTACTCTTCAAACTCAATATCTTTAACCCCTTGTCGGGCTAGTTGAATGACCCGGTAAATATAATTTTCGGGAATAAAACAATCCAATGCTTTGCCGATGGACTTTCCCAACACCTTGTTTTTTTGAACGTCAAACCGGATTTCTTCCCCCTCGTCGCCAGCCCAACAAGCTTGGATGATTTCTTTCAGGCATCGGCGGGTCATCTTACTTCCAGACGCAAGCGCAGCTACCTTCCGCTCCTCCTTAACCTTCCATTCAACGAATTCTTCAATATCAGGATGATCCATATCGAGAGTAACCATCTTAGCCGCACGTCGGGTGGTTCCACCGGATTTGATCGCACCTGCCGCCCGATCGCCAATCTTCAGAAAACTCATCAGCCCTGAAGATTTTCCCCCGCCGGACAAAGACTCACCATTACCACGAAGGTTGGAAAAGTTGCTTCCGGTTCCAGATCCAAACTTGAACAGCCTGGCCTCCTGTCGCCACAAATCCATAATTCCACCTTCGCCCACTAGGTCATCTTCAACAGAAAGAATGAAGCATGCATGCGGTTGCGGTCGCTCATAAGCGTTTGTGGATTTTTGCAGCCCTCCGGCTTGTGGGTCAACAAAATAATGCCCTTGGGCAGGACCTTCCAAACCATAGGCCCAGTTCAAACCCGTGTTGAACCACTGGGGAGAGTTGGGTGCTGCCAACTGCCGTGACAACATATAACGCATCTCGTTATAATAAGTGCGTGCATCATTTTCACTACTAAAACAATTATTTTTCCATCCCCAATAGGCCCAGCATCCAGCCAGACGATGAAAAACCTCTCGGGAAGTGGTTTCACGAGCAAACTGCGCCGACTCAGGAAGCTGGCTCAACCCCTCTTCATCCGGAACCGATGGACAAAGCCACTCAGGTAATCCAGGTTCAAGTTTCTTTTTCAATCGAGCCGGAACTCCCGCTTTGCGGAAGTACTTCTGCGCCATAATATCAACCGCCACCTGGGACCAAGTGTCAGGCACTAAAACATTCTTGATTTCAGAAACCAGGGAACCATCAGTATTGATGATTTTAGAATCTCGCTCGACAAAGCGAATCCCCTCATAAGGATCCTGATGATCTTTGGTAAATACCCGGTCGATTCGCATATAAAAGCTCCGTCTCGCTAATAAAATAATTCCAAGAGTTTGAATCAGATATAAATCAAAAGTCCCAAGACTACATCCAACTCAAAACCGTCCCTTAATCTTTATAAATCTTTTTAATACTTTAAGCCAAAAATGTCTATATTTTGTGCTATCTAATAAAATATACACAAGATATAGTGTTGTCAATGAAATTCTAGGAACACTAAAAAACTTCCTTCCAAGACCAAAAAACGTAACGGCTACTCCTTCCACCAACGCTACTAAACATAGATGAAATAAAAACAAAATTCAAGACAAGGGTTATAAAAAATCAATTTTCGTTACTGGTTTTTAGGGAGAAAGGCTTTTCTTTAACAATTAGCGGGTAATCGTCACCTACTAATAATGGCAACAGAAAGGAACTTGTTTAAGCCGATGTATCTCTTTTCAAACCAGTAAAAGTCATTGCTCATTTACCCCTCGACCATTGATAAACCCAGTTTTCTGGCCCTGGAAATAGGTCCCCATCCAATCTTCACGCTCACTGAAACCCTGAAATAAGAGCTGGGCATTTAACGACCCACTAAACGCCAAACAACGCAACATTGACAAATGCAATGGCCCCAGTTGATTTTGTTATATATCAAGATTAAAATGCGCTGAAAATTTTTCTCCCAACGCTTGGGCGGACATGCTACTATCTCGGGCCTATCTTTTATAAAATATTCTGCTATAATCCCCTATGATTGACCCTGAGAACGTCCCAACTTATCTTACTTTCGATGACGTATTGCTCCTGCCTGCCCACTCGAAAGTTTTGCCTACAAACGTAGAAATCTCGACCCGTTTGACCCGCAAGATTAAATTAAATTGTCCGTTGATCAGCGCACCCATGGACACCGTAACTGAAACGCGTCTGGCTATTGCTCTGGCTCAGGAAGGCGGAGTCGGCATCATCCATCGTAGCCTTCCGCCAAACAAGCAACGCAAAATGGTCGACAAGGTCAAACGCGCGGTGAGTGCTATGATTCCAGATCCGATCACCATGAGTCCAGACCAGAAAATCAGCGAAGCCTTGGAGGTCATGCGGAAATACAACATCAAGGGCATTCCCATTACGCAAGGTAAAGTATTGGTGGGGATTTTGACCAATCGAGACCTCAGGTTTGAGAACAATCTCAATAAAAAAATCCTCTCCCTGATGACCAAAGACAACTTAATCACCATCCCGGAAAATACAGCACTGGAAAAGTCCAAACAAATCCTGCACGACAACCGAATTGAAAAACTGCTGGTGGTCGACAAAAAAGGTCATCTCAAAGGACTGATCACCATCAAGGACATTGAAAAATCTGGACAATTCCCCAATGCAGCAAAAGACTCTAAAGGCAGGCTTCTAGTGGGCGCGGCATTAGGAGTTACCCAGAACCCTATACAACATATTGAAGATTTAATCCGCGTTGGGCTGGACGTACTGGTTATCGACAGCGCTCACGGACATTCTGAAAAAGTCCTTTCAACTATCCACGAAATTAAAAAGACTTTTCCTAACCTGGAATTAATAGGAGGGAATGTCGCTACAGCTGAAGGAACTGCTGCCTTAATTAAAGCAGGTGTGGATGCGGTCAAGGTAGGCATCGGCCCCGGTTCTATCTGCACTACTCGTGTGGTTTCAGGAGTTGGCGTACCGCAGATTTCCGCCATTGCAGAATGCGTTAAAGTGGCTGCGAAAAAAAATGTCCCTATTATTTCTGATGGAGGTATCAAACTTTCTGGTGACATCACCAAAGCGATCGCCGCCGGGGCCAGTTCAGTGATGATTGGTTCCCTCTTTGCCGGTACAGAAGAAAGTCCCGGAGAGAAAATTCTTTACCAGGGAAGAAGCTACAAAGAATACAGAGGGATGGGTTCCATCGCTGCCATGTCACAAGGTTCCAGCGATCGTTACTTTCAGGAGTGGGAGCTATCTGAAAGTAAACTGGTTCCCGAAGGGGTAGAAGCACGTATACCCTACCGCGGCTCTTTATCATTTACGGTCCACCAATTGTTAGGAGGTCTTCGTGCCGGGATGGGATATTGCGGGGCCGCCAATA
>DUAA01000069.1:0-1834 GCA_012961055.1 Nitrospinaceae bacterium | reverse complement strand
AATTACCTCAGCCGGTCTCCGAGAAAGCCATGTGCATGACGTGATAGTGACAAAGGAAGCACCTAATTATAATATTGATTGAACCCTCTGAAAATTTCCGAGCAGATCAAAGCGACTCCGGCATAATTATGACCACAGATACCCTTCACGAGCAAAAAATATTAATTCTTGATTTTGGGTCGCAATACACCCAAAATATCGCCCGAAAAATACGGGAATGCCAAGTCTATTGTGAGATTCATCCCTGCACTCTATCCCTAAATAAAATCATAGCTTTCAATGCTAAAGGCATTATTCTCTCTGGTGGACCCGCAAGTGTTCTGGAAAAAGACTCGCCGCTTTGCGACCGAAATCTATTTACACTGGGAATCCCAATTCTCGGGATTTGTTACGGCATGCAAATCATCACTCACGTATTAGGTGGCAGGGTGGACCCTTCCCCACATCGTGAATTTGGCCGTGCCGAGTTGATGCTGAAAGAATTCTCCCATCTATTTGAAGAGGTGAAAAATAATTCTACGGTGTGGATGAGCCATGGCGACAGAATTTCTAAATTACCAAATGGATTCAAAACCATCGCCTTCACCGGTAATTCACCTCTGGCAGCCATTGAAAACCCTTTAGCTCACATTTATGGCCTGCAATTTCATCCGGAAGTCGTCCATACATTCGAGGGTACAAGGATCCTTAAAAATTTTCTGTTTAAAATTTGTGGGTGCTCCCAGAACTGGAAAATGGAATCCTTGGTCGAGCACATGATTAGTGATATTAGAAACAAGGTCGGGAAAGCAAAAGTGGTTTGTGGATTGAGTGGTGGGGTAGATTCTTCAGTGGCCGCAGTGCTGATTCATAAAGCTATTGGCGATAACCTATACTGCCTGTTCATCGACAATGGGTTATTACGATCAGGTGAAAAAGAAAAAGTAGAGAGCACATTTCGAGACAACTTCAATATCAATCTCGATGTCATAGATGCTTCGGAAAAGTTCTTGCAAAAACTTAAAGGTATCACTGATCCTGAAAAAAAAAGAAAATCCATTGGTAATACCTTTATCGAAGTTTTTGAAGAGGAAGCCAAAAGGTTGGGGAATTTCACCTTCCTCGCCCAAGGCACCTTGTATCCTGATGTCATCGAATCGGTTTCATTCAAGGGCGGTCCGTCAGCCATAATCAAATCTCATCACAACGTAGGTGGCCTGCCGGAAAAAATGCAATTGAAGCTTCTCGAACCATTCCGCGAATTGTTCAAAGATGAAGTCCGAGCACTGGGCCGCGAAATGGGCATGCCAGATGGAATCATCAACCGTCAGCCATTCCCAGGTCCAGGCCTGGCTATCCGTATTCTGGGCGAGGTAGTTTCCGAACGCCTCGACCTTCTTTGCGCTGCTGACAAAATCATTCTGGAAGAAGTTAAAGCAGCTGGGCTGTATAACGATTTATGGCAATCGTTCGCGGTTCTACTACCCGTAAAAACCGTAGGCGTCATGGGTGATGCCCGCACTTACGAAAGCGTAATAGCAATCCGCGCGGTCACCAGCACCGATGGTATGACCGCCGATTGGGCTCATCTGCCTTACGAACTTCTGGGAAAACTCTCAAATCGAATCATCAATGAGGTGCATGGAGTCAACCGGGTCGTTTATGATATCAGCTCCAAACCCCCCGGCACCATTGAATGGGAATAGGTTTTTCCGTTTCTAATAAAAATAAACTCCAATAAATTAATAAGTTATATCTTGAGCTAAGTTTCGATTTCACCTCATCCCTAACTTCACCATACGGACACAAGCGAGCAGACACTTACGTGGTTTTCTTGGAGAGAACACTAGACTTT
>DUAA01000068.1 GCA_012961055.1 Nitrospinaceae bacterium | reverse complement strand
CGACCCTGCAATTTCAGAAACGCTTGAAAACAGTTTATATTTCGCGGGTTTAGGTTAGGAATTATAGTGGGCTTCCTTCCCCCTGTCAACAATGCCATAAGCCTCAATTTAATCAGAAAGAAGCAACTTTATCTTGCGACCGTGACAACGTTATTATAAATTGACTTCCCACTAGTCCGTTTATTGGAAGAATACTACCCGGCGAAGAATGTTCAACCCCCCTAGCCCCCTTTGTCAGGGGGAATTTTAATAACCTCCCCTGTTGAAGGGGATTGAGGGGCTGGCTTTTTCCATCTTGGCGCAGAACAAAATAAATCACTGCTCCATTTGTGTTTCAGAAAATGGTGCGTACATAACCGAAGGAACTCACGTGAGAAAGACAGAAAAATTAATCAATGCATTGACTGGAGAAGGTTCGTTAACCTTTGCCAACAACCTTGAGTTTGCCGTAGAGCTGGAAAAGAAAATTCCCTCACTGGAAGCAAAGGAGCATGAAGGCAGCACCCTGTGGTTCGAAAACGGCTCTGCCAGTGTTGCCAATACCCGAGTCATCGTAAATTCGACCGGACATATTATATTTTTTAATGAAGAAGGCAGGCGTTTTCTGTGCACCGACCCTGAGGGTCATCCTCTGCATGAGGCCTTATGGACTCATGATTCCGGTGAAACGCAACTGGCTCAAGCCAGAATGCGGCTCGACAATAAACAATGGGTCGGCATAAAACCCTGCGCCAAAACATTCCGCACGCAAATTGATATCAGCAGTCACGACGGATGGCAAGATATGAAACTTGATGACCTGCGCGAAAAAGCCGCCGAAGCCTGGCGTGTCCCCTTCTCCGAAGTGAAATACTTTTATGACGATGCACATATGGTTCATCAGGGAGATGGCAAATATGATATTCAGTTAGTTAAAGACGGGCTCTACGCTCTGTATGAGGGCAATTTCGATAAATCTACGTTCATGAGCTTCATGTTCCGGGTTAACTGGGCCAAGCTTGACCTCATTCCGGTCGTTGAATTGTTCCAGTCGACATTGCCTGGAACTGGAGGAGCCGTATTCGAATTCATCTGGGGCATATATCAAGACCAGTCAAGGGAAGAAGAGCTACCTCCCTTAAGGTATCGAGGACTTCCCACTTACCCCTCTAAAGAAGCGTTTAATATTTTTTCAGCGTTTTTTGTACCGAAGGGGCCCGAAGACAAGAACATCAATAAACTGTTTATGGATCCCATGACCTCCCATGAGATCACCTGGACGCCACAAAAGCACGCACCGGTACGTTACTTCGACGATAACCAAAAAATAGTACTCACCGTACAGGATGGATACCTATATAAAGTGACTTCTTTTGATGATCCTATCACCTTTCCTTACACCAATTGCGGTGGAGTGAGAAAACCTCCTATTGAGCGAGAAGTCCGGGTAGGCACACAATCATTCACCTTGTTGGAAGGACCGCTGGGAAGAGAAATATCGTTCGATCCGATTTGGAGGATCCGCCCGCAGACTTATCCATCAAAATTATCGAACAAGCCTCCATTCACCTGGAAATGGTTTTTCAACGGGGAACCACCTGCGATCGATCCCGTTAAGGCACAATACACCATTCCGTTTTATCCAGAAGGTGCAGCCGATATTGATGAGTCCTCCCTGCAACCGATGGTGCTCGACCAGATTTTTTATTATATGGAAATGGCTCCGGCTATGCCGCATCGGTTGGAAAAAATAGATAAGGTCCTCATCCATACCTTCGATACCGTGCTGGCAGGTTGTATCGATTGCACCAAAGAACGCGAATACACCGTCCTGTACAGCGACCCTGAATTTGCACAAAAAAATGCACAATTGTTGTGGAACTACGCCGCATCACGCGATCAGTTGAAAAATCTGGAGAAGGTTTCGTTTCTACCGGAAAAGGATCATATCGCCCACGCCTACAGCAATCAATACGGGCTGATCTTTAAATGGATTCCGTTCATGTACCACCCGGACCGAGAAGCCTGCGAAAATATGCTGAAAGCTTTGGTGGGCTCCCTGCAACCTAATGGATTCATCTACTTGGTCGGTCCCCGTCCCTTAGAAGGATTGTTCGAGCATTACGGACTGCATAAACTATATAACGATCCGGTTGGTAATATGCCATTTTTCCGCCAGCACCTGAAAATGTGTCCGGAGAATCAGGTCCATCCCGACCTCTGTGTATTCCTGTTAGAGAAAAAAGTGCCCGAAGAAAAGAAAAATATTCAATCCGCCCCTGAGTCTGCAGAAGGCGAGTTCGAAGGTACCATCCCACAAATGCGAAACTTTAGGAGAGACCACTAAAATCCTTTTTTGCCACAGACGAACACAGACAACCATATTCAACCCTCACTTCATATGGGGGGATAAAGGGAGGGTTGAATATTACCCCCTTAAACAAATACCCATTTTAGAATGATGGCGTATGTATAGAGAAGTACTTAAGGTTAACGTAAAAGGCCAAACTGCCTTTGTCCGCTCGAAGAGCACCGACCATTGAGGCCAGCGTCACACTGGTCGCCGCCGGGTGTATCCGCTTATCTCGTGTCCCAACATTTTTTGGGAGCGAGTTCGTAGTCTTCGTTTTGGGGTGTATTTTTTACGTATAGATGAGGCAAATCGCTAGTGCCGAAATGCGTGATGTAAAGATACACATGTTCCCGGGCATTGATGCGCATTGCCCAAGGATCAAAATCGTCGCGATAAAAATTTTCGTAACGCTTCATGGCTTCTTCGGTGGTCTGGCCCGATTCCGGAGTGTAATAATAATCCAACGCCAAATCGTGCTCAGGATTAACCTCCACATTGATCTTATATTCATCGGTCGCGAACATCACTGGTGCGCTTTTATAGAGCACGAAAAAATACATTTCCACTGAAGGGATTTTGTCCTGATGCTCTATCAAGAACCGTCGTGTGTCTTCGGCCTCTTCTTCTGTTTCTGAAGGAAACCCGTAAAAACACATTACGTGGCTCCAGATACCCACCCGCTTGGCCTGCTCCAGATTGATCTTCGCCGCCTCAATATCGGTATCTTTCTTCACCAGTTTGATGATGCGCTCATTGGCCGACTCCAACCCGTAATACAACGACCGACAGCCGGATTTATGTGCCATGTCCCATACATGCGGTTCCAGTAACTGCGATTCAAAACGGATGAGCGTGGTCCAGTAAATATCAAGCTCGCGCTCGACCATCATCGGAGGTAATTTAATGAACAGAGCCGGCGGGAACGACTCATCGGTGAACATGAAATGCTTGGCGTTGAGTTTGTTCTTCAGGTATTCCAGTTCTTCGACAATCTGGTCGGCATGCTTAGCGCGGAATTGGTCGATATACCCGGCGCCATGATCGCAGAACGTACATTTCCCCCAGTAACAACCACGTGTAGCGAGATAGGGAACAAGTTTTTCCGGCGAGAAATATTTTTCCCACGGCATGCCGTCAAAGTCCGGCGGCGGTAGCTCATCGACCCGTTCCTGAAAAGTGTCGTTGACATGCATCGCCCCTTCTTCATCTTTATAGATGAGATTAGAGACTTCGGACATTTTGCGTTTGCCGGTCAAAGCCTCAACCAGCCAGACCAAAGAGTGCTCACCTTCATAAGTGATCATCGAGTCAAACACCTTGCCGAAAAAATGTGGCTTTTTAGAAAATTCATCTTTGAGACGGGTGATGATATTTCCACCTACGGTCACATGAATATCGGGATAAGCGTCTTTGATCAAAGTGGCAAAGGTGATGCCCGCCATCAATTGCACCGGAGTTCCTATGGAAATACCTATCACCTCAGGTTTTTCTTTTTTAATGGACCGCAACACCAATTGACGACAGATGTCGGCATAAACATTGACCTGTTTATCATAAGGCACTTTCAGCAGATCTTCAGAAACCCAGGGTCGGTAAATATTGAGGTTACTCTCTACCGGATAAAAATTGATACTGGCGGGATAGTAGCAAACAGAAATATATTCCATGACTTCCCGGAACGAGTTGAGAGCCCATTCGGCTTTTTCGACATCGTAAAATTCCGGACCACGCATGATTTTCTTAGCCTGCGTTACCGAGCGGATATGGTGGTCCAAATCGATATACTGGTATTCGATGAGCATTTCCTTCAGCTCTTTATCTTCCGAACTTAAGACTTCTGTACGTTCCTTATTTTGCAAAGCCTTTAACCGGGCCTCAATTTTACCTTTGACAAAGATCAGGAATCCTGATGAGAAAAAGTGGTCAAACATCTCCACGTTGATGTCTTTGAGAACGGTTTCAATGCCGTTTTGTCGCAGCACCGATGCCAGACTTGGCAATGCCAGATAAGGGGCTGTCGGCACCCATTCCGGCGGAAATATCAGCATGACTTTTTTCATAAAATCTCAATCTCCACTAGGCGTGGAGCCAAAGTGCAAATACTGTTTCTGACTAACATCTATTCTTCTCGGCTGATAAAGCTATACCTAACTTATCTACCAAGCTAGATGGGTATGTTAACATAACTCTAATATAGAGATTCCATTCAACCAACATAAAACCTCTGGAAATTCTTTGGAATTTGGAGGGTTAATGCTAACATACTGCCCTCAATGCCCTTAATCTAAATGGGACACCTATGGATAAAGTTTCCTGGAAAATGCAGGAAGTCAGACCCATCCAAGGCCCGGTATTAATCTAATAAGTTAATTGGAGCACGAAATAAGTTATGTCCACCACGAAAACCAGCAAGGAAATTAAAGCCAAAATCCTGCTGGATGAAGCAAACCTGGCATTTTCAGAAGCGTCTGAACGTAAGGACAGTGCAGGAGAACGCAACTTGGAAGGTTCGGCCTGGGAAGAAGGCCGGATGGAGGGGGAGTACGACGAAGCCGATTACCAAAAGATTCTCGACTTGCAAATGCGTTCCGCTATCGTTTGCGATGAGCACCCTGACCTGGAAGAAAAAACGGCGCAGTTATTCGAATCGATCACTCCTGAAAATGCGGATGAGGTTCTTGAAGCTGTTTTAAAAGACCCTAATATTATGATATTGGGTCAATCTGCCGTCACCACTTTTGTATTGCGGTTCCCTACTGTGCAATCGTTTGTCAATAAAGGACATCCTCTGGTACTGGCTATGGACGAATACATGCTGGAAAATGCGGATGCGCAAAACTGGCACGACTATAACAATATCGCTCAGGAAAACGGCTGGCTGTAATCGACGAACCGACGACGGCATTAATAATAGCAGTATTGAGCAAGCAAGTTTATTCTCGATTCAACAAGCCATTGTCTAATTGCCAACCACGATAGGGAGTTGGCTGGCAATAATTTTTATTGGCTGAAAAACCGTTTTCATTTGCTCCTACGCTAGTGGGTCATTATTATGAAGTTTAGACATCATCTCGCAAAAGATACCTTCAAAGGTAAAAAGAAGAACACCGAACGGGACGTTGAAAATCTTATTGATCCAGACCAGCGTGGAAACCAGTCCAGTGCCAATGTAACAGTACCCAACCCCCTCAGCCTAGATAAAAAAACCATCACCCCTGTAGAACCTATTGTGGAAGAACCTCGAGAAATGTCTCGCCGGGATATGTTTTCGCTCGGCAACTTCCTCGATTTTGGAACAGCGGTGGAAGACGAAGGTCAAAAAGATTCACAAAAAAACTCCAAAGATTTTCAGGAAGATGAAGAGCCTGAAGATTTGATTGCAACCGAATCTGCGGAAGAAAATGAAAACGCAGAAGCAATAGAAGAAGACGAACTCACCCCTAAAAAAGGGTTTTTCAAGCGACTAATTTCTAAATTCAAATCTGACCCGGAGGAAGAGCTCACGGTTCAAGCAGATTCAGAACCTTCAATCGAATCAGAAGGGCAGCAAGAGTCTAATCCGGCGTCTGCCGGAGAATCTGCGGAACCAGAAGTCAGCCCTAATATTTTTGCACTTGAAGAGGTAGAGGACACAGAATATGATCGTCGAAATTTATTGAAGCAAGGTGTCCATTTTTTCGCCAAGCCTGCCCTCAATAAAGTCCAAGGTAAAATTGACGGCATTAACAAAGTGATGGACAAGATCACCAAACGGGTTCCTTTGTTAAGGCCGCCCGGCGCAATTTCTGAAAAGCAGTTTTTGCAAGCTTGCTCCCATTGCGATGAATGCATTCACGCCTGCCCTAAAGATGCCATCTTGCGTGCACCCAAGAAAATGGGATTCCTAGTTTTCAACACACCCTATATTGATCCTATGCGTAACCCTTGCGTGATGTGCACAGATCTTCCCTGCATCTCGGCTTGCCCCGACAAGGCATTGCTCCCGGTACAGCAATTAACTGACGTGAACATGGGATACGCAATTTTGGATAAGAAAAAATGTCAGGCCTATGGCGACACGTTCTGTCAACAATGTGTGATTGATTGTCCAGTTCCAGGAGCCATTCACCAGGTGCAAGACAAACCTATCATTGATAAAAATATTTGCACCGGATGTGGAGTCTGCATGCGCTCTTGCAGTACAGTCAATATTCCTTTGGCAATCAAAATAAAGCCTCAGATGGTTGTCGAATACCAGCTTAACAAAAAACGTACAGAGCTAGAGCTTGCCCGCATCAAAGCGGAACAAGAAGAACAAAAGGCCGCTGCCGGGCAGGAAGAAGCTCTCATCAGTAAGGATGTAGAGGAATCCTCACAAAACCCGGAACCTTGAACCTCTTTTCTTCCTAATCAGATAAACACTTGCAAGTCTATCTTGATTTCAGTACCTTGTTGGGTCTTTG
>DUAA01000067.1 GCA_012961055.1 Nitrospinaceae bacterium | reverse complement strand
GATTTTACAGCATTTGCCCAAATGCCATCTTCATTTTCCTGAAAAACAAACTTGCTCTTAGCCTCACAGGTCAACCAACTGAGCCGAGTCATTTCACCAGCCAACTGGCCTGCACCCCAACCAGAATAACCCATATAAAACCTTATGTTTAGATCCGGATTTTCAATCCGCATCATTAAATTATCAAGAAGCTCCCAGCTCAATCCCATATAAATACCATCACAGATGAGCTCCAGTTCGGGCAAAGGTTCATTGGACCGGCAAAGATAAAAAACCTGAGAGGGAGAAACGGGACCGCCAATAAAAATCTTGCCCGTGGGAGAGTTCAGCACATTGATTTCCTCAAAAATTTCTTTAGCAGTAATTGGAGCAGGACGATTAATCACCAAGCCAAATGAACCCTGATCATCATGATTACACAACAATATAACGGTACGGGAAAAATTGGGATCCGGCAAAACAGGATTGGCTATCAGGAAATAGCCCTTCCCGTAGTTTTCATTATGTGCAGGCATAGACTTACTAATTACAAGTTTAAAGACTGGAGCTTTTTAAAGTTAGGACCTACCTTGGCTTCTTCTTTTCCTTCACTGGAAGAAAAGTTGTTGTCCAAAGCGATGCTTGCCAATTCAGGAAATTTTTTCGATTGGGAAAGGGCGAATATGCCATCATCCCCGATTTCGTTCTGAGCCAGATCCAAGTCCTCAATTTTTTCCAACTGATTTTCACTGGCAAGAATAATTGCCCCCTCATCCTTAATATAATTCCGGTATAAATTGAGCGATTTAACCTTTATCAATGATTTCGAAGTAACCAACGCCCGAATGCCTTCCGGTCCTATATCGTTCCCTCCCAGTTCCAGCCACGAAACTTTGGAAAACAATTCCGATTCAGCCAGTAGTTTAACCCCCTCATCTCCGATACGGTTGCCACCGCAGTTAAAACGCCTTACCTTGGCAACACGCTCATCCCGGCAAATGATAGTCATACCGTTCGGCCCAACGCAGTAGCCTTTTAAGTTCAACTCTTTTCCGTCTGGAGTGAGGGTTTCAAAAATAACTTTTGCCATAATTTCCCGCAATTTCGCACCGGTATAACTGCACGGCTCAGCGGGTTTATAAATTTCAAAATGCGTAATTGAAGGCATTAATTCCCCTTTAATTTAAGATGCCGCCGTTCTAGTCACCCTCATCGATTTAAAAGGGTAACTTAGAAAAATAAACAAAAAAAACGACTAATTCGATATCAAACAGGCTATTATAAGGTTGACAGAAAATCAATTATATTTTAAATTTCTAGGTTTCATCCACTAGGGGTGGAGCCAACTAGCAATAACTCCATTTGACTGACAAACGGCCTCGACTCGATGAGTTGCTTGCATTATCCTCCCTAGCCAAAAGGGTGGGGAGCAAAAAGTCATAGTGGCTCGAGGAATCCTTGTTTGTGCCCTCCCACGGGAGTGGTCAGCGTAACACTGGACCCTAACCTTATAGGAAATAGCTTTTATTGGCAATAAACCGTTTTCCCTATTTAATTAGCCTTCGCTATCTGCTCCCAATGCTTGTAGGCAGGCTCGAGAATTAACTGTAAGTTTTTGCGCATTTTAATTGCGTTTTAATGTTATTGGAGGAGTTTTTATGAAATTGGATTTTGAGAAGATGGGCGGTTTGGTTCCAGCTATCATTCAGGACGCTGAAACAGGCAAGGTCTTGATGCTTGCTTATATGAACTCCATTGCCTGGGAGAAAACTCTTGAAACCGGAAAAGCATGGTTTTATAGCCGGTCACGCGATAAACAATGGATGAAAGGTGAAGAAAGCGGCAATGTGCAAATTGTCAAGGAAGTATTTGTTGATTGTGATGACGACACGGTTCTACTTAAAGTGGAACAGGTAGGAAAAGCAGCCTGCCACAAAGGCTACAACAGCTGCTTTTTCAGGAAAGTAAACGGTGACGTGGAAATCATCGAAGAAAAAATTTTTGATCCAGAAAAAGTCTATAAAAAATAACCCCTCAAGCGGGGTATGAATTTTTAATTTATCTTAAGAAAGAAGACAATCCATGAGTGGCAACGTATTGAAATTGGGTATTCCAAAAGGAAGTCTGGAAGAAGCAACGGTTAAACTTTTCGCTCGAGCCGGTTATAACATTACTATCAAAAGCCGATCCTATTTTCCCAGTATCGACGACACAGAAATTGAATGCATGCTGATTCGCGCTCAAGAAATCGCACGTTATGTGGCTGATGGAGTATTGGATGCCGGGCTGACTGGCAAAGACTGGATTCTTGAAAATCGGGCCGATGTTAAAGAAATTGCTCCCCTTGTTTATTCAAAGGTTTCCGCCCGACCGGTACGCTGGGTGCTATGCGTCCCTAACGATTCCCACATTCAAACTGTGCAAGATTTGCAAGGCAAGCGGATTGCCACTGAAGTGGTGAACCTGACCACCGACTGGTTAAAAGAGAAGGGAGTGACTGCTAATGTTGAATTCTCCTGGGGAGCAACAGAGGTTAAAGCCCCGAAACTTGTGGATGCTATTGTTGAAGTTACCGAAACCGGCTCTTCCCTTAGAGCCAATAATCTGCGCGTTGTAGATACCCTTATGGAATCGACCACCCGCTTCATCATGAACAAAGAAGCTAATAAGGATCCATGGAAAAGAAACAAAGTCGACCGCCTGGTTATGATGTTGCAGGGAGCTATGACCGCGAACGGCAGGGTAGGGTTAATGTTGAATGCCCCGAAGAACAATCTTGATGCAATACTAAAAATACTTCCACCAGGGAAAAAACCTACCATTTCCGAACTCAGTGACAAGGATTGGATAGCCGTAAATGTGATTCTGGAAGAAAAACTGGTTCGCGATATTGTCCCCGACCTTAAAAAGGTAGGCGTTGAAGATATCGTAGAATATCCCTTAAATAAAATTATTCACTAGGCGTGAGGCCGATTGGAAATACATTTGATTAGGCTAGCAAAAAATTTGCTCGGCTAAATAGGCTCTTGCTAAATTCCTCCCACTAGAGTGGGCGAAGTAATCATAACAAAGCGAGCGATATTTAATTTGCTTCTGGATGATTATATTTTTTGCCCCTGCCTTAAACCAGATTTCCCTATGAAAGATCCAAACTCAAATTCAGAAGATTTACCCTCTCCGGATCAGGAGAATAAGAACCCTCTCCCCGAGGTTTCTCAGCAACCAGACCCTGCCCTCCAAGAGGAAGAACCTTTAAATAGTCCTAAAAAAACTGAATTTGAGGGGCAAGAAGGAGAAGTTCTTCCTCCAGAAGAGAGAAAAAAATCTGGTTCAGGAAAAGCGATTTTATTTCTGATTCTCATTTTAGGAGCTTCAGGTGGATATTTATATTTCAACAACCTTATTCCCTCTGAAATTTTAAATGCCATTTTTTCCAGACCTATTCCTTCTAAACCCTCAGCTTCAGTCGTCCAGATTCCACCAACTCCCCTGCCAATTGAGGACGAGGCTACCAATTTATTCAGTACTATCCCGGTACCATCAATCGCTGAAACCGAACCTCAGGGAACCGCGCTTCAGGAAAGCACCCATCTCAGCAAGAATTCAACTGGGACCATTCCTGAAACCCAAATTTCTGATAATAATTTTAGCCATGCTCCTAAAGTAGGACCTGAAGAGGAACTAGAAGAAAACCTGCAAAAAGAGGCTGAGCAAACAATGGAACATGAGCAAGGGGTGAGCAAAGCACAAAAAGTTACACAGGAGCCTGTATCTGAAGTGGTTGCCCTCTCTATTGAGGAAGCTGAGCCCTCAGAGTCTTCCCCACCATTAGCCGAACGTAATGAAGCCACTCGAGCCTATCTCGACTTCATTGAATTATCTTTCCAGAAGGTAGGCGAATTGATTAAAGAAGGTTTTAATTTTGGTTGGGGTTTTATACAAAAAAAACTGGGCTAAGCTTTTGAGCTTTGTTCTCAAACAAACCTTAAAGGAAACTTTTTTAAGATCAGACCGGCTTCATGGCAAAGAGACTGAAAATGCATGAGCCCTTCCATCTCTTCCTGACCAAAATCGTAACAGATTTTATTCTTAAGATAATCCTGTAATAAAAACACCGGAAGGCCAGTTTTAGTCGCCTCGATCTGGGCAATCGTGTCCAGGTTCTGTAGTCCTTCCTGCTTTGCATCCAGCAGAACTTGAATGATTCCATCCTCTACCTTAATCCTTTTCCGAACCGCAATCACAGCATGAACAAAGGTTTTCTCCGTCCGGTTGAACCACTCTTCACTAAGGTCAAAGATTGACACCCCTTCATTTGAAACCGTCAAAGCTTGATCGCCAATGATCAAAGCGGCATCATGGTTTTGCAGCATTTTTTCTGGATCGGGTTCATGTTCAACAATTTTGAGTCCTACCGGAAATTCTGAAGAGTAGAGAATACGAAGTAACGCCACAGAAGTTCTAGATCGGTTATCCAGCGCCAATGAACGAATAGCATTAAGAGGAACTTTGGATACCAACAAAACGGTTCCCACCTTGCTTCTCGAGGAAATAGAAACATCCGGCAACAACCGGAGACAATCGGACTGCTTTAAATATTCAATCGCAGGAATCATGGCCATATCCAACAGACCGCTGGACAATTGCTCAGCCAACTGCGCGGGAGAACCCGTCTTGATTTCCAATCCTGCCTCTGAAGCCCGCTTTCTCAATGGACCCAAGAGAGGTTGTGAATTTATAAAGTCATGGATTCCTAAAAGCAAAGCATTGATCTCCTTCCAAAAAAGAAAAAGGGATGGGGGCTAACCCCCATCCCTTTTAATTAAACCTTTGTTTTGGCTATAAAAACATAGGAGCCATCACCAGGGACACGATGGACATCAGCTTGATTAAAATATTCATCGCCGGTCCAGAAGTATCTTTGAGCGGATCTCCGACCGTATCTCCGACTACTGTAGCATGATGAGCAGGGGAACCTTTACCACCCAAGGCACCGGCTTCTACATATTTTTTTGCGTTGTCCCAGGCGCCACCGCCGTTAGACATGAACAGCGCCAGTAAGACACCGGTAAGTGTGGCACCCATCAGCATTCCCCCTAGTGCTTCTGCACCAAGCAACGATCCAACAACAATGGGAGCAAGGAAAGCCACCACACCTGGAGCAATCATTTCTCTCAGAGCCGCCTGCGTACTGATATCAATACAACGGGCGCTGTCGGGCTTGCCAGTACCTTCCATCAGTCCAGGAATCTCACGGAACTGGCGGCGGATTTCTTCAACCATGACCATGGCCGCTTCGCCTACTGAATTCATGGTGAGAGCAGCTACATAAAATGGAATTACCCCACCTATGAAGACACCAATAATAACCTTCGTTTGAGTAATATCAATCGAATCAATGTTTGCTGCCTGAGTGAAGGCCGCAAACAATGCTAAAGCAGTTAAAGCCGCGGAACCAATGGCGAAACCTTTACCAATAGCAGCAGTGGTGTTACCCACTTGATCCAGACCATCGGTGATTTTACGGGTTTCTTCTCCCAATCCAGCCATCTCAGAAATTCCACCTGCGTTATCAGCAATCGGTCCATAAGCATCAACCGACATGGTAATACCAACCGTAGCCAGCATCCCCACAGCCGCAAGAGCCACTCCATAAAGACCTGCAAATTCAGCACTCACAAATATCGTCAACGCAATGATCAAGACTGGGATAACTGTACTTTCCATTGCTATCGCAAGACCCGTGATCATTACTGTTGCAACACCTGTTTTGCTTGACTCCGCTATGCGGACAACAGGCTTGCCAGCTGTGTAATATTCAGTGATCAGGCCAATACCAATGCCTGCTAGACAACCAAACAGCAGGGCAATGAAAACGCCTGATGGCAAATTCATAACTTTAATCAGGAAAAAAGAGACAAACAACATAGCCCCAGCACTAATAAAAGTAACATTGCGGAGTGCATCGGAAGGATTCATGTTTCCTAAAGAACTCATCGCCCGTATACCTATTACAGATGCAATCAAGCCCACCATAGCTACCAGAAGCGGCAGAGCCATGTATTCGAAACTCATAGTTGCCATACCCGCACCCAGAGCAATCGTAGCAATCATGGAACCACAATAAGATTCAAATATATCAGCACCAAGACCTGCAGTATCCCCAACGCAGTCGCCTACATTATCAGCAATAACTCCAGGGTTCCTTGGGTCATCTTCAGGAATTCCTGCTTCCACCTTACCTACCAGATCAGAACCTACATCGGCGGTTTTGGTATAGATACCTCCTCCTACACGTGCAAACAACGCAATGGAACTTGCCCCCATGGCAAACCCACTGATTACACTAATCGAATCTCCACGACCAAATAGGGCAAACAATCCTCCAACTCCAATGAGGCCCAGACTAGCTACACAAAGTCCCATTACAGCACCACCATTGAAGGCAATATTAAGCGCTTTTGCCTGGCCACCATCTGCCGCGGCTTGGGAAGTTCGCACTCCAGAGGTAGTCGCAGCATTCATGCCAAAATACCCTGCTAGCATCGAGCACCCGGCCCCTACAGCATATGCAACCGCAGTCCAGATACCGATCCACAAGCCTTTTTGCACAGAAATCAAAATCAACAACAGAATGAATACCGCACCTACGAAATAGGCAAGCATTTTATATTCTCTGGATAGAAATACCATTGCCCCTTCATGGATAGCATCAGCAATTTCGGTCATTTTTTCGTTGCCTGCTGGTTCATCATCCACGCTTTCAAAAAGTTTCCAGGCAATAATCATTCCGAACAACCCAAATACGACCGAT
>DUAA01000066.1:808-1196 GCA_012961055.1 Nitrospinaceae bacterium | reverse complement strand
TTAATGGTTCTGTTTAGCCCGTAAGAAACTTCATTCGGAGGCATGTTAGGAGGGGTTCCGTATAGACCTGCTTTTGTGATAGAAACCATCATTCCGGCAGTCATTCCGTGCCCCGTGGCGTCCCCAACAACAACGTAAATGCTGTTGTCGCGCTGTGGGAAAAAGTCATAGTAATCACCGCCCACCTCTGTTGCGGTTTTAATTCCGGCTGCGATTTCCAAATCCATTACTTTGGGGCAACTTTTCGGGAGCATTTTCATTTGAAACTCTCGAGCTTCTTCTAGCTCTAACGCCCTTCGGCCTTCATCAAGCCTGGCTAATTGAATTTTATCTCTGCGCCTCACCGTCCCAAATGCTGTTAGTGCAAAAAAACCAACATACCCGGAAT
>DUAA01000066.1:0-702 GCA_012961055.1 Nitrospinaceae bacterium | reverse complement strand
AAATTTATATTTACCGGGCCTCAATCCCTGAAAAGACACCGTGCGACTAGTTCCGTTATCAACCCAGCCATCCAAATGGTTTTCTAGTGTGTAGCGATAGCTGTTTTTTTCTGACTTTGTAAAGCTCAGGCCGACATACTCTATTTCTATGGTTTGGACATGGTGGTCAACATCAATGTTACCATTTGAAAAACTTAGAGACTTTCT
Organism: Nitrospinaceae bacterium; assembly: GCA_012961055.1. Classification (GTDB taxonomy): domain Bacteria; phylum Nitrospinota; class Nitrospinia; order Nitrospinales; family VA-1; genus LS-NOB. The sequence continues at coordinate 495 of DUAA01000066.1, read as the reverse complement.
ATTGTTTTTCTCGTCAATGCCTGTTGTTTTGACCAGTGCTAATCTTGGAGGAGATGGGTTTGGGGTGATTTTATTTGGATCTGCGCTATGTATTCCCTGGGGGCTACCTATATAGAGGTTTCCATAGTTGTCTATATCGATAGACTGGTTAAAAAAAACCCTGTCTTTTAGGCCATCTGATAGATTATAATTTTGGAACCGGCTTGAAACTGGATCTAGTCTAGAAACTCCATTCCGCGTTCCCATCCAAAAAACATTCTGTTTATCTTCAATGATGGATGCGATTGTGTTGCTGGGTAAGCCATTGTCAATAGAGTGTCTCCTAAAACCGTTTGATTTTTTATCATACCTAAATAAGCCTTCTCCCCCAGTGCCAATCCAAACATCGTCCTTGTTGTCCTCGTAGATACACAACACCGTGCTAGATGAGAAACTAAATTTATCTTCTTGGTTTAGGGTATAGTGTTTTTTGATAGATAGGTCTTCATAGTCTAG
>DUAA01000065.1:864-6892 GCA_012961055.1 Nitrospinaceae bacterium | reverse complement strand
ATTTATGATTCCTAGCCAGGAGTATTCTTTTTTAAGTTCCAATCTGGTCAAGGAAATCGCACGACACAACGGTGACGTTTCTAAACTTGTTCCCTATGGAGTTAAAAAGGAATTGAAAAAAATTAACCAATGAATTTTTCTGAACGCATTAAAAAAGTTAGGCCTTCGATGACTTTGGCTATCGATTCTAAGGCTAAAGAAATGAAGGCCCTAGGTGAAGATGTAATTGGGTTTGGGGCTGGCGAACCTGATTTTAATACTCCCGAACGAATCAAGCAGGCTGGTATCAGGGCGATCAATAACAACGAAACCCGTTACACCCCTGTAGGCGGCAGTGATCTTCTTAAAGAGGCCATCATCACGAAGCTCACACGTGACAACAAACTGGTTTATGAAAAAAATCAGATCCTCGCCTCGTGTGGCGCCAAACATTCCTTTTACAATTTAGCCCAGGTGCTTTGGCAGGCTGGAGATGAAGTCCTTATCCCTGCTCCATACTGGGTCTCTTTTCCTGAAATGGTGATTCTTTCGGGAGCCCGGCCCATCTTTGTTCATGCGGGGGCCGATCAGAATTTTAAAATTACTCCAGAACAAATTGGAAATGCTGTCACCCCAAATACCAAGGCAATTATAATCAACTCTCCTTCCAATCCGACTGGTTCCGCCTACAATAGAGACGAGTTGGAAAAAATAGCTGAAGTTGCCTTGCGCCACAATCTATTAATCATCACGGATGAAATATACGAACAGATCGTGTTCAATGGATTTCAGCACACTAGCATCGCTTCAATAAGTAAAGAAGTACAAAAGCAGTGTGTACTGATCAATGGAGTTTCCAAAAGTTATGCGATGACAGGCTGGAGGATCGGCTACATCGCCGCCGGTGATCCTGATATCGTAAAACAAGTCAATAAATTGCAGGGACAAAGCACATCCAATCCCTGTGCGGTTTCGCAAGCGGCCAGCATAGAAGCTCTGACCGGTCCTTTGGACGAAGTGCAAGCAATGGTGCTGGAATTCGAAAAACGTCGCGATATTATTGTGGAAGGTTTAACCAAGATTCCCGGAGTGTCCTGCAATAAACCTACCGGTTCATTTTATTCTTTTCCGGATTTTTCGCGCCTCTACGGCAAGAAAGACATGAACGGAAAAATCCTTAATGGGTCACTCGACTTCACAGAATATCTATTGGCCGCAGAAAAGGTCGCTATCGTCCCAGGAATTGCTTTTGGGGCCGATGCACACGCGCGATTATCCTTTGCAACATCCCTTGAAAAAATAGAAGAAGGCGTAAAACGTATCAAAGATGCTGTCTCCAAACTCCAATAGGGGCGGGACCACAATTCGGGAATAAAAGCATGGCTGGAAGCGATGCTGTCAGCTGTTGAGGGCTTACTCGTCCTTCCCACGGGAGTGGGTCAAAAATTTTCTGGCTGGCTATGATCACTGGGCACCTTGATCTCATCGGCATTTTTCAAGCTGGCTTTATGATCGCAGATTCTTTGTTCGATCTTAGACCGACACCGCTTGGCCTTACAGTTACCCGTTCCTACGCCCAGTTCTCTTCTCAGACCTTCAAAGGTTAACGTGCCTCCGCGAATTGCGGTCATGATAGTTCCTGCCTTGATGCTTCGGCACAGACAAACCTTTTTCAGGTTTTCTAATATTTGCTTTTTTGATTCCAAAATATATAATTTTTCGGCTATGATTCCTCAGTCAAATAATTTAAATAGTAAAATATTATTCCTAGAGACTTCTATTCGTTTAATTTAAAATTCGACTGTTAGCTTTGCCCTAAACTTTTGTTTTAAAAAACTTATCCAAGACCTAAATACTTTTGTTTCAGTATAAACTAGTATTAGTGAAAAACCTAGCGCTTAAGAAATCGCAGCCTTATATACTCTCTGTATTCAGTGGAGTCCTATGGGTCCTTATTTTTCCTCGGTTTAACTTTGAACCTCTCGCTTGGTTTGCCTTCATTCCTCTCTTCATGGCAATTGAGGCTAAAACCCCGCAAAATTCCGCGCTATTAGGGTTCATTTTTGGGATGGTTTTTTATACTTGTGGCTTGAACTGGGTCAACAACACCCTCATCAATTACGGAAACCTTCCCTCGATGGTGAGTTTTATGGTATTAGGCCTTTTAGCCGCCTACCTATCCTTCTATACAGCACTATTTTGTTATTTGATAAACCGTGTCTGCAAAAACAACAGGGGCCTTCTTTTCCTATTCGCGCCTGTTCTGTGGACTTCGTTGGAATATATCCGTTCCACGCACTCAGAACTCGGGTTTTCGTGGCTAGGGCTGGGCTACTCCCAATTCCAAACTCTGCCAGTCATTCAGATGGCCGAAATTACCGGGGTTTATGGCATCTCCTGGCTCATTATGTTGGTCAATATTGGGCTTTATATAGCATTAAAAACATGGCATGCCCCAGACAAAATGGGAGCCCAATTTTTATCCGTCACGCTTCTGGTATTCTTTTGTTGGTGGGGATATGGAAGTTCTGCCTTGGGTCGCCACTCCCCAACTGCTGAAAAAACGCCTGCAATAGTAGTAGGGTTGATTCAGGGAAATATCGACCAGTTTATGAAATGGAATCCAGCTTACCAAAAGCTGGTCATCAGTAAATACCGAGACTTGACTCTAAAGGCCGCCCAATCCAAACCACAGCTGATAGTATGGCCCGAAACCTCCCTCCCTTTGTATTACAACCAAAATCCCGTCGGAACTCAATTTGTCAATGACCTGGCACGGCAAATCCAAACTTCTATTTTATTTGGTAGCCCGCACAAAATACTCAAGGACGGAAAAAGTATTCACTACAACAGCGCCTATCTGGTATCTGAAACCGGGGACATGCAAAACCGCTATGACAAAATTCATCTGGTTCCGTTTGGAGAGTTCGTGCCATTTAGAAAATTATTGTTTTTTGTTGAAAAAATGGTGGAGATGATTGGCGATTTCGGACGCGGAAAAAAAGCCACCCTTTTTGAGGTAGCTGGATACAAAGCGGGGGTCTCCATTTGTTATGAACTGATTTTCCCTGACTTGATAAGGCAATCGGTCAAAGATGGAGCCCATTTTTTAGTCAATATCACCAACGATGCCTGGTTTGGCAAAAGCTCTGCAAGTTACCAACATATGAGCATGGGAGTGCTACGGGCAGTGGAAAATCGTGTGCCCATCGTTCGTGCCGCAAATACTGGGGTATCGGGGACGATAGATGCTAACGGAACTCTTCGAGATGAAACGGATCTGTTCGTGGAAGTAGCACAAATTACCCAAATCACTCCCCGCCAAAGAACAATCACCTTCTACACGACTTATGGCGATGTTTTCTGTTGGCTGTGCTTGTTCACTACAGCCCTTTTAATTGTTACCGCCAAAAACAACCGGCGAACCACCGGGGCCGACTAGCACATTCTTGGAAAGCCAGAAGCATTGGCACCTGATAGGCCTTTGCCCCATCTACACCCCCTTGCTAGAGCTAAGGGGTTAAATGATTTAGGAGGAGCGCCACTTTTCGGTCACCGGGTTGGGCACCCACAAAGCCTTCGATATCGCCTGGACCAGCGCGGGCATCGCCATCGATATCTATTCTCGCTGTCAGCACCATAGGCCCTTCAAAAATCGTCCCTGGTACCATTACGTCCTGTGTGCCTAAAGTAAATTCGTAGGGAAATTGGATATCTGGTATCCGTTTGACCGCTAATGGGGGGCCTCGCTTCACGCCTTCAGAGCGAACAAAAATAAACAGGGTGCCATTCTCAGGAATCTTGTTTTGTAACCCAACACTGACATCCACGGTACCCTGTATATTGTAAGCATCCCCACTGATCAAATTATTCAGTACAAGTTGAACCTCTTTTTGTCCAGCAGTAATCTGGATTTTTCCTTCTATATCGCCAGGGCTTGATTTCCTGTTGCCATCCTGATCCAAACGTACCGTCAGGTTCATAATTCCCTCAAATTGGGTTCCTTCTATCATGGTATGCAGCTGGCCAATCTCAAACTCAAAGGGAAATTTAAAAATACTATGACGTTTAACAGCAAGAGGTGGCCCGGCATCGACCCCTTCCGGTCGGGCAAAAATGAACAATCCTGCGCTGGGATTCAAACTCACATTTAGTTTAGGATCGAGCAAAATAGTGCCAGATACATCATTGATATGAATAGTCGGATCGGCCTTTCGAGCCAGCTCTTTTTTCAGGCTTTCAGGTAGAGGATGCTCTTTTAATTCCTTGTCACACCCTGATATCGATACAATTCCCCAAAAAAAACAAAATAATGCTAAATATTTCAAAATATTCCTCCCATAAGAGCTTACAGGCCAGCAATTTGAGTTCAAATATAGCTTTAAAAATTAAACGGTTACAAAAAACAATTTTTAAGATACGGCATTAGCGCGAGCCAAAATTTATTGTGAGGAATTGGTTTGTCTACAGCAAGTCGCACATTAAAAACCAAAAATTTTTATTAACACTGTTCCTGACGAAAATCTTTGCCTTGCAGGTGTACCTTCTTACACATTTCCATCAATCGAGAAAAAATACGAGGGCCAATTTTTTCCTCCAGAGTATATCGGGCGCTGGCATTGGAAAACCCGGATTTTGGATTGCCCTTCTCTTCCTGACGAATCCCACCATCCAGTTTGTCCTTAAAGTTGGTGGTGACCAGCGTTACCTTGTCATCATCATTATAGCGAGCGGAGATGAAATGATCTAAAACGGTCAGCTCCCAATCTGTATTCCTGCCTTTGGCCAATTCATCAATTACCAATACCTTCACTCCCACATACGGATTGATGAATTCGCCTTCGGAAATATCTTCTCCATAACCATGGCGAATGTCCCGAAGCAATTCAAAAAAATCGACGAATTTGCATTCGACTCCATGCTGTAATATCAATTCCTTGATGATGGAAACGGAGAGATGGGTTTTACCTAAGCCGGGTTCGCCCATGAAAATAAGACCCTGGCTATACTGACCCTTCATCCGAACAAACTCCTTGATGAAAGTTCGTGACCGAGTTACAGCATCTTTCAGCGATCGGTGCCGCCCGATTTCATAATTGTCTAGATCCTCATGCACAAATTTTCCTGGAATTCCGGCATGGTTGAAGAGTTTCAGTTTTTTAAAAAACCCTGCGCATTGGCATTCGCGGATTCGCGAAATACCATCGGCATCTTCGCCAAAAATTTTACCTGTCCCTTGGCATTTGTCGCAGCAATAACATTTACAGGCCTTGACATGAATTTTACCTTTCTTATTGAATAATACATATTGATTGTCTCGGCAGGTATTACATTTCATGGCTTCTGCAGTTTTGCTTTTCATGAACGAGATCGCTCCAGTTCCTCTTCAACATAAACTTTGAGATAATTCAAACCCATCCGCACAGATCGTCTCTGTGTTGCAAGTTCAGCAACTCCATTTTCTATTCCCCGGCAAACAACATTAACAGGAATGCCCTGGTTTTCCCATTGCTGTATGAGATCGTAATCTGTGGCAGAAAGTGCCAAACCCGAATCTTTCAAGGAAAGAAAAAACTGCTCAACTGTGACAAGATAATTCTGGTTTTCAAAATTCATTATGGTTCTTTAAATAAAAAGGGAAGAATATCACCTGCACGTTGTCCCCACGCTCAGTGGATTTCGTTTTTATATCGAGGATGCTGCCCAACAAATCATCGTTGGCTTTGATGACGTTGATATTGGCAATGATGTGGCGCTGTTTTGCAGTCCTAGGGACGCGTTTCTTAAATCCGATAACGTGCTGAAAATAGAGCCTAGCATGGCTTCTTACTCCTTCTTTTTATCCTTTTTCTAAGAATATAGGACTCCTCCAGAATCTTTCAAGACCACCCCTTTCCTCAAGGGTAATAATGAGAGGCTCATGGCTGTCTCATCACAATTATCTTTATGCAAACAGGCTTGGCAATCGCTCCAAACCTTTTGCGGAAGTTCCATTTTATCAACTATTCGAAACCCAAATTTGGTGAACAGCGATACCACGTAAGTCAGC